>JAYRVQ010000567.1:0-4978 GCA_041918465.1 Anaerolineales bacterium | reverse complement strand
GGATTGATTCTCCCTTCGATGGCGTAAGGCAAACCGCGCAGAATGATCGCGCGTAAATCATCCAAAGCCTGCGCCTGTCGATCCCCGCCCGCGCGCAAATCGGTAAGCCATTCTTCGTTGGTTCGTTTGTCCATGCTTCGATTATAAACCACCAGGAAATGTGAAATGAATAAAGCCACGATTCCATCCCTGACCACCGCGCAAATGATCGAAGTAGATCGCGCCATGATCGAGGATTATCACATCGAGCTAATTCAGATGATGGAAAACGCAGGATGCGCTTTTGCAGAATTGGCACGCCGTCAAACGAAAAAACGGTAAAAGATATTAGCGTAGTTGCACTCTGCGGAAGCGGAAATAATAGCGGCGGTGGGATGGTCGCGGCTCGCCACTTGCATAATTGGGGCGCTCAAGTCAGCGTCATATTAACCAAACCCGCGAATGAATATCGCGGCATTCCGCCGCTGTTTGACCAGAGGAAGAGGCTGAAAAAGGCGGAGACCTCGGTGAGAGTCGCTTGTGACATAGGACAATCAACCGTCTTATTTTTCATTCGGTTGTTCAAGCTCATCACCTATCATTTGCAGGAAGGTTTCCACAACACTGGGGTCGAAGTGAGAGCCAGATTGCTCGCGAATGTGCGAAATCGCTTTGGCTATTTCCCATTTGCTCCGATACGGGCGATCCGAGGTGACCGCATCAAACACATCCGCCACGGCGAAAATGCGCGCTGGGAGCGGAATCTGTTCGCCTTTTAGTCCACGCGGGTAGCCCGTGCCATTCCATTTCTCATGGTGGCTATAAGGAATGTCAATGGCGCCAGATTTGAGGTAGCGAATAGGAGAAAGCATCTCGTAGGCAAAAACAGGATGCTTCCGCATAATCTGCACTTCTTCGTTTGTGAGCGCGCCCGCCTTGAGCAATATATTATCGGGCACACCCATCTTGCCAATGTCGTGGAGCAAGCCACCCCAGCGTATATACTTCAACTCCTCGTCGGATAGGCCGAATCTCTGCGCCAGCCGAATCGCCATATCGGTCACGCGTTGAGTGTGACCCTCGGTTTCCTTGTCGCGCAGGTCGAGGGCGCGCGACCAGCCCTCGATGGTGGCGTCGTAGGCGTGCAGGAGTTCGAAGTTGAATTGCTGCAGATTGTTGAACAATTGCGCGTCTTCGACGGCGATGGCAGCCTGCCCGGCCAGGGTGTGCAGAAAGTCCAGCCATTCCTGGTCCGGGTCGAGGGGAGAGCGATGAAAGACCTCCAATACGCCTTTGACGACTCCTTTTGCAATGAGTGGCACGCCGAAGTAGCAAATGAATCCCTCCCTTACAAGGAGAGAGGCGCGGGGAAATTGCGACGGATTCGCGTATAGATCATCGACGCGTACCAGACCGCGCTGCTTGACCACTTGCCCAGCAAATCCTTCGCCCGCCATCAGGATGGACTTTTCGATGGAGCGCGTGCGAAAGCCATAACTGGCCGAATGTTCGAGCCAGTTCAAATTGGGATTGAGCAGCAGGATGCTGGCCGCGTTTACGCCTAACTCAACAGTGGCATGTCTCAGCAGGGTTCTCAGGTTACTTTGCATATCGAAGCCAGAACTGACCGCCCAGTCTATTTCACGCAGGGCCTTCAAGCGGCCGAGTTGTTTTTGGATATTCTCTTCCGCCCGCTTACGTTCAGTGATGTCGTGCGAAATACCGATCATGCGCGCAGGCGCACCCGATTCGTCGCGCTCCACCACGGCCTGCTCGTGCAGGAATTTCTCCGTCCCATCGGGCAGGAGGATGCGGTGGTCAATATCGTAAGGCGTCTCGCCTTGAAAGGCTTTGCTGATTGCATCCGCTACACGGGCGCGGTCATCGGGATGAACGGCGTTGAGAAACCCTTCAAAAGTTGTGTCAAATTCTCGCGGGCCCAGGCCGAAAATGCGATAAATTTCGTCCGACCACCAGATGGAATTAGCGGGAATGTTCCATTCCCAGTTTCCAAGGTGGGCGATCCGCTGTGCCTCGGAAAGGCGCGCTTCACTTTTTTTCAGGGCCATCTCCGCCCGTTTGCGGTCGGTGACGTCGCGGACGAGGGCGAGGATGGCGGGTTTTCCCTCGAATTCGATCAACGAGGAGTTGATCAATACCTCGATCTCCCCGCCGTTCTTGTTGATGTGCGTGCTTTCGAAAATATTGGACGCCTCGCCCTTGACGAACGCGTTGACGTACGCCTCGCCGCGCCCGGCATTCGTGGTCAATTCCTTCAAACTCCTGCCGACGATCTCCTGATACTCGAATCCGTACAGACGACAGGCGGTGGCGTTGGCTTGCAGGATGGTTTCACCCTGCGGCTCGAAGATCAGGATGGCGTCGCCGGCGGTGTTGAACAGGTAGCGGTAATCCCTCTCCGATTTGACCAGCGCCTGCTCCGTCCATTTGCGCTCGGAGATCTCCTTTTCCAACTCCGCGGCATGTGCCTTGATCTTTTCCTCCGCTTGTTTTTGCGTGGTGATGTCTTCGATGAAACCCTGGATGAACTGCGGACGTCCGTCTTCGGCGCGGAGCAGAACCGCCAGGTCGCGCACCCAGACCGTCCGTCCATCAGAGGCGATAAACCGATATTCTTCCACCGCCGATCCCTCCGCCAGCGTTCTGCGAATCGCTTCTACCACACGCGAATAATCGCGCGGGTCAACCGTTTTTTGCCAAAGGGTCGGGTCTTCAACGTGCGCCGAGGCCGGGTATCCCAACATCTTCTCCGTGTAGGGACTGGTGTATACGTTGGCGCTGGTTTCATCCGCTTCATCCATATACACGACGGCGGGAATATTCTCCACCAACGCGCGGTACTTCGCCTCCGCCAGGCGCAGGGACTCTTCCGCCCGCCTGCGGTCGGTGATGTTTCTTTGGATTGCCAGAAAACCGGCGATCTCCCCGCGCTCATCGAAGAACGGATTGACCGTCTCCTCGATGGGGATCAGCCGCCCATCCTTTGCCTTGTTGAACATTTCGCCGCGGAACAACTCTCCGCGCCTGATCTTCTGCCAGAAGCGTTGATACACCTCCGGACCCTGTTTCCCGCTCTTCAGGATACGCGGCGTCGTTTTGCCGACCACTTCATCAGGAGAGTAGCCGTATAAATCGCTGAACTGCGAATTGACCGACGTAATCATGCCGTCTTTGTCGGTCATAAAGACAATATCTCCCGAGGCGTTGACCGCGCGGGAAAGATCGGTGAGCGCCTTCTCCGCGCGCTTGCGTTCGGTGATGTCCACACCCACGCCGAGCAGACAGGTTTGCCCGTTCAGTTCGACCCGCACGCCGGTAAGATAGTGAGGCGTACGCTCGCCGTCTCGCGAAAGGAAATCCGCCTCCGCAAACGCGTACCCTGTTTCGAAGACCTGCTCAATACGCTGGCGGATGAGTTCCTTCTCCGCGCCTTCAAAGAGATCCGTCGGATGCAACGCGGCGATTTCCGCCGCCGAATAGCCGCTGACCTTCTCGAAGTTTTCGTTCCATCGCAGAAATTTTCCCTCTTCATTGAACAGGTAAAAGATGCCCGGCATACCGTTGATGATGGCGTCAGAAAACACCCGTTCCCGCTGGATATTCTCCTCCGCCTGCTTGCGCTCAGTGATATCATGCGCCACGACCAATCCTGCGAAGACATCCCCCTTTTCATCCTTCACCGGTACATTGTGCGACTCAAAAATAAAGTCACCAAAGGGAACTTCCAGGGTTGTTTCCTTTCCTGCCAAAGCGTCGCGATAGAATGGCTCGATCATTTGGCTGACCTCGGGTGGAAACGCTTCCCAGATCGTCCTGCCTTCCACCAATTCCCTGGGTGGACCCGCTATACCTATCGCGCTTCCATCCGCCACCACGAAGCGTAACTCCTTGTCAAACAACGCCACCGTGCCGTGAGGCATATTGTGTGCGATGGAACGATAGATGTTTTCACTTTGGCGCAGCTTTTCCTCCGCCTGCCTGTGTTCGGTAACATCCCGAAAGCTGACAACCACGCCCGTGATCGCCCCATCCTTATCTTTCATCGCCGCGCAGGTATATTCGATGGGAAAACTCCTGCCATCGCGGCGGAAGAACACTTCGTTTTCGACGCGGCGCATCTCTCCGTCATGCAGGGTGCGGTGGATGGGACATTCATCTACTGGATACAGACTGCCGTCCGCGTGGTGGTGATGGATTAATGTGTGGGCATTCTCTCCCAGCATTTCATCCGCCTCCCACCCGAACATTTGGAGGGACGCGGCGTTCTCGAACATGATCCGCCCTTCGAGGTCCAGCCCGTGAATTCCCTCTCCCACCGATTCCAGGAGAAGCCTTTGTGCTTGCTGTGCTTCCGCCAACGCGGTTTCCGCCTGTCGGCGTTCGGTGATATCGCGATAGTTGATGACGATCGCCCCGACCGCGGGGTCCGCCAGCAGGTTGACCGCGGTCACATCCACCCAGCGCCATTCCCCGTCCTTGCGGCGGGAACGGACTTGCAGGCGTGCGGCCGCACCCGATGTCTGTACCACCCGCCCAAAGTTCTGGCGGACATTTCCCAAATCGTCGGGGTGAATCAGATCGAATCCGCTCCCGCCAATGCGCTCCTCCTTCGAATACCCCGTGATCCGCAACCCCGATGGGCTTTCATAGATAAGTTTGCCCGTCGCGTCGAGCAGGGCAATGGCATCCTGACTGTTTTCAATCAGGGAACGAAAGCGTCGTTCGTTTGCCTTCAACGCTTCATCCGCGCTTATTTTTTCGGCGATATCACGGATGTTGAACTGGATCACCGTGTTTTTCCCTACCTGGTATACATTGCTGACACATTCCACGTGCGTCAGCTGTCCATCCTTTCCCTGCATAGGAAGATCGTCCATGCGAAGATACGTCTTTTTTTGCAAGGTTTCGAAGGCTTTTTTGGCGGCTTTCACATCCGCGTACAACTGCCAGACTTTTTTCTTTACGATTTCTTCGCGCG
>JAYRVQ010000566.1:0-1930 GCA_041918465.1 Anaerolineales bacterium | reverse complement strand
TTTGTCGATCTATCTGCCCTCGCCAAACGGACGGGGATCTACCTGCTCGGTTCCACGTTGTCCCTTTTGGGTGAAAATAAATTTGGCAACACGCTGACGGTCTTCGCGCCCGATGGGACGCTCGTGGCCGACTATTCCAAAATCCACCTCTTCCGTTTGATGGACGAGCATCAGCACCTGATCGCGGGCGATAAACCCGTCAGCATTGACCTGCCCTCAGGCCGCGCGGGACTGGCGATCTGCTACGACCTGCGCTTCCCCGAACTCTTCCGCGGCTACGCGCTGGCTGGTGCGGAGATGGTTTTCCTGCCCGCTGAGTGGCCGCACCCGCGCCTCGTCCATTGGCAGACGCTCGTCCGTGCGCGTGCCATTGAGAACCAGATGTTCGTCTTTGCGTGCAACCGAGTCGGGCGCGACGCGTCCAACGAGTTTTTTGGCCATTCGATGGCGGTGGATCCGTGGGGTGAGATTTTAGCGGAAGGCGGGGAGGGGGAGGAGTTAATTACTTTAACGGCGGACCTCTCAAAGGTCCGGGAGGCGAGGCGGAAAATCCCCATTTTGCAGGATCGGCGTCCGGAAGTTTATCGTTAATGAATTGACGGTCGTTTTCAAAATGACCGTCAATTTTTATTACCACGTTACGTTGGGACAGGTGTTCAGTCCCGCGGATCTTCCCACGTGTTTATACATCGTCACATTGGTGAACGGCTCGCCGAGGATTCCATCATGGACAGCCCATGAGCGTAGGCGGATGCTGGCGGCCGCGTCCGGCTGGCGGAAGGGAGTTGAGTCATCGAGGCGGGAAAGCAAATCTCCGCCCGCGGAGAATCCCGATTGGATGCGATCCATGAATCGGCGGCCGGATTGATAGGAGAAGCCGTAACGCTCGAAGATGATGGCGTTGTGGTAGTAGAGCGGCTCGGCAAAGTACATCTCATGGCCAATGTATTTCACGAACTGCTCGAAGGTCTGCATGGCTTCGGGTAACATGCGCAGGCCGCGGCGGACCTGTCCCGGCGCGAGGCCGTCCGCCAGCGCGGACTGCTCCGCGTCCAGGTTGCGGCGCAGAGTCCCAAATTCGGTTTTCTGGCCGTCGGGGGTTCTGTCCACAGGATAGCGCTGTGAATGAGGGTCGTTCAAAATGTAAAGCAGGATGTGGATCTGGCCGTTGAGCGTATCGGTGAGATGGCCGTAGAAGATGGGGTCGGGGAAGCGCTCTTCGTGGAAGAGCGAGAGTTCCACGTCGCTGGAGCCCGGCGCGAATTTGAATTTGGTGAAGTTGTGGATACGCTGTGAATCGGCCGCGGGTAATTGAAAACGGTCGAACAAGCCGCGCGGCACCACGCGCATATAGATGGAGCGTTTTTCGCTTTCGGGGAGATTGTTGATACTTCCGATGGTTGAAGGTTTCATTTTAGTTCCGTCTATCTAACTCTCGACTCGCGTTCTGAATCGCGCTGGGCGTCGCGTTGCGCGATGATCTCGCGTTTATCGTGCAGTTTCTTGCCGCGCGCGAGAGCGATCTCGATCTTGGCGCGTCCCTCTTTGATGTAGACGCGCGTTGGGACGATGGTCATTCCCTTTTGGCGAACCGAATTGAACAAATGGCGGATCTCACGTTTGGTCAACAACAGGCGGCGGGCGCGCAGGGGATCGTGGTTGTTGCGGCTGGCCTGTTCATAAGGCGCGACGTGCGCGCCGCGCAACCAGGCCTGCCCCGATTCGATCTCAACGTAGGATTCCACGAGGCTCATCTGTCCCGCGCGGATGGACTTGATCTCCGAACCTTGCAACGAGAGTCCCGCCTCGAATTTTTCGAGCAGAAAATATTCAAAACCAGCCTTGCGGTTGGTGGCAACAACTTTGATCTCTTCAGTCACAAAATGATTGTAACATAAGCCGTATAATTGCCGCATGTTCGGACTCCGCC
>JAYRVQ010000565.1:0-3476 GCA_041918465.1 Anaerolineales bacterium | reverse complement strand
TCCACTCCCGCTTTGATGAGGGCGTTTTTCAAGTCGCCGTGATGATATTTTTTGGGTGACATGGATGAATGTTACGTCAAAATCTTGACACCGTCAAGATAGTGTTTTAGAATCTTTACGCTGTCAAGATTTAGAAGGAGAATCCCATGTCCAATTACGAAACATCGAAAGCACAAATCGTTGATACATCGCAGGAACTAGTGCGCAAGGGATACCTTATGGCGACGGGCGGGAATGTGTCGGTACGGCTCCCCGGACAGGATGGCTTTGCCATTACCCCGTCCAATTACGATTACATGAAAATGACCGCGGGGGATATCTGTATCCTGGACTTCAACCTGACCATGCTCGAAGGCCACCTAACACCATCTGTGGAATCAGCCATGCACGCGGCCATCTATCAGGTGCGACCCGACGTGAATGCCCTCATCCATACGCATCAGGTCTACACCAGCGCGTTGACGTTGGTCAAGGCGCCGATCCCCGCCTTGTTCGACGAGCAGGCGCGCTTCCTCGGCCGCAGTGTGGAGATCATCCCATACGCGCCCTCTGGCACGGGCTTGTTGAAGAACGCGGTGGCAAAGCATGTCCGCAATCACAACAATGCCTTCATGATGCAGAACCACGGCGCGCTTGTGTTCGGCCACGACATGGAACGCGCTATCCACAATGTGGAAATTTTGGAAAAATGCGCGCTGGCTTACCTGCTTGCGCTTTGCACAGAACGCAAGGTCAGCAAAATTCCGTTGGCGGTGCGTGAAATTGCCTTTGCCAAACTTCGCAAAGATCAGAAGAAGATCGAGCGAGGGGAAGAGGCGAAAGGTGGGGAGTAGGATTCAGAGAGCGGAGAGCAGAATGCGGAAAGCGGAAAGCAGAGATTGGAGATTAAGAAACGCCATGACTCAAGAATATGCCATCAGCCAATACCACGACACGGACGCGATCTATGAAAAGTTGAATCGCCTGGTCGCGCAACCCATGCGCCCCGTGCGGCGCGAGAAGATGCAGGAGTTCCTCGGCTATTTCGACGAGAAATGCAAGCGTTCAAAGGAGTTGACCGACGAAGCGAAAAAATGGATTCCAGGCGGTGTGCAACACAACCTGGCGTTCAATTATCCATTTCCCGTAGCCATCGAAAAAGCCGACAGCGCACATCTGTGGGACGCGGATGGCAACAAGTACATTGACTTTTTGCAGGCGGGCGGTCCCACCGTGCTGGGGAGCAATTACGCGCCCGTGCGCGAAAAAGTTTTCGAGATGCTCCAAAGTTGCGGACCTGTCACGGGTCTCTTCCACGAATACGAATTGAAACTGGCGCAACTCGTCCACCGCCTGATGCCCGCCGTGGAAATGTTCCGCATGTTGGGCTCGGGCACCGAGGGTGTGATGGCGGCCATCCGCGCGGCGCGGACCTTCACCAAAAAGAAATATGTTATCAAGGTCGGCGGCGCGTACCACGGCTGGAGCGATTCGATGGTGTACGGGCTGCACGTCCCAGGCACGGGACGGCTCGAAGCGAAGGGCATTCCGCGCGGGGCGAGCGCGTCCACGCGGGAATTTTTTCCGAACAGCCTCGGAGCGTTGAAGCGTCAGTTGCTGGTCAACCGCTTGAGGGGCGGCACCGCGGCGGTCATTGTCGAACCGCTGGGGCCCGAATCGGGGACGCGTCCCGTCCCGTTCGACTTCAATCAAAAAGTCAGCGAACTCTGCGACGAGTTCGGTGCGCTTCTCATCTTCGACGAGGTGGTAACCGGCTTTCGAGTTGGTTTGGGTGGCGCTCAGGGCTACTTCGGCGTCAAGCCCGATCTGACGGTGTTCGGCAAGTGCATCACAGGCGGATACCCGATGGCGGGCGGCGTGGGCGGCCGCGCCGACGTGATCATGCGCTTCGCGGCGGGCATTGGCGGTGTCGGTGAGCGCGCCTACATCGGCGGGACGCTGTCCGCGAATCCACTTTCGTGCGTGGCGGGATATTACTCGTTGTTGGAGATGGAGCGGACGAACGCGCCCGTCATCGCGGGGCGGGCAGGGGATCGTCTGACGAAAGGTTTGCAAGCTATCAATGATAAATACGGCCTGCCGTTTGTGGCGTACAATCAAGGCTCGATCGTCCATCTGGAGACCTCGGGCGTGATGCTGCTCGACTTGCGGAATCCGATTCGGCTGTTGCGTGAATTGAAGCCGCGCAAGCACATGATCGAGGAGATGGGCGCGGCCTACATGTCGCAGGGAGTCATCACGCTGGCGGGCTCGCGCATGTACACTTCGATGGCCGACACCGATGAAGTGATCGACGACGCGTTGGATCGATTCGAGGTTGTGTTGGCGGCATGTGAAAGACCCTGAAAGTTCCCAAACCTGAAGAGGAGCATCATGACAAACACGTACAAACTATACGGATATCGCTGGGTGGTGTTGGCCGTTTTTATGCTGATCAACCTGATCATGCAGACCTTGTGGATCTCCTATGCGCCGATCACTGGCCCGGCGGCCATGTATTACGGCGTTAGTGATTTGCAGATCGGCCTGCTTTCGATGACGTTCATGATCGCTTTTATTCCGCTTTCCATCCCTGTTTCGTGGGTGATCGACACGTACGGATTCCGATTGGCAGTCAGTATCGGCGCGGTGTTGATGGGCGTATTTGGAGTGGTCCGCGGACTGGCGGGAGCGAACTATGGCCTGGCTCTCTGGAGCACCATCGGGATCGCCGCCGCCCAGCCGTTCCTGCTCAACGCTTGGACGACCATCCCTGCCAAATGGTTCGCCTTCGAAGAACGCGCCACTGCGGTCGGACTGATCACTTTGGCAAACCTGGTCGGGACCGCGCTCGGCATGGTGTTGACTCCGATCTTGATCGAATCCATGTCCATTTCGCAGGTGCAGTTGATCTACGGCGGCATTTCTGCTGTGATGGCAGTGCTCTTCGTGACGATGGCCCGCGAAACGCCTCCTACACGGCCCGGGCCTGAAGGCAGCGAAGTCCGCGCACTGATGCTGGATGGACTCAAGCACGCGCTCACCGTGCGTCCGTTTTGGTTTGACCTGACAGTTTCCTTCGTCGGGCTGGGAATCTTCAACGGCGTCACAACCTGGATCGAGGCCATGATCCGTCCGCGTGGATTTACGCCCACCGACGCGGGGACTCTCGGCGCGTTGATGATCGTCGGCGGCGTGATCGGGGCTGTGGTCATCCCTGCGTTGTCTGATAAACAGCGGATGCGACAGCGATATCTCTATGTGGCTTTCATCGGCGCGATCCCCGGCCTGATCGGGCTCACCTTTGCAACGGCTGGCTGGCTATTGTTCGTATCCGCTTTCGAAATGGGATTTTTCCTGGTCAGCGCCATGCCGATTGCCATGCAATACGCGGCGGAGATCACGCATCCCACACCCGAGGGCACGTCCAATGGCCTGATGCAATTGACAGGACAGGGCGCGGTGGTGTTCGTCTACATCATGGAAGCGCTGAAGAC
>JAYRVQ010000564.1:0-3682 GCA_041918465.1 Anaerolineales bacterium | reverse complement strand
TTCCGACCGCGATGGCACCCGCCAAATCGCCGTAAGCCAGTTCTTCCCCAGCCAGCGCGCCCGTGATGGCGGATCGATCCCCAAATCCGCCGTAGGCTTCGGGGATGGAGGCTTGCAGGACGCCAAGTTCCCACCCCTTGGCGACCAGTTTTGGAGGCAGGAGCCTGCCCTCCTCCGCTTCCCGCGCCGCCGGACGCAGGTCATTGACCGCGTACTTGCCCACTGTTTCGATCAACATTTTTTGTTCTTCGTTGGGTTCAAACGAATACATAAGCCCTCTCCTTTGGAATGAGTTCCGAATCGGGAACAGGATTTGGACAGCGATACTTGATGACGGGGTTGTCTTCGAGTTCGCTTAAATTGGAAATCTCCAACAGTCCGCGCTGGTAAAGATACTCAACGTACGCGCCCATTTTTTCCAGCACGAGCAGGGAGTTATAGCCATTGATTTCCCCGTAAACAAGTTTGCAAACATTCGCCACCGTGTTCGGCGCGGCGAAGCCATCCAACGTTTGACGCAGGCGATGAGCCAGACTAACGCGGATGCCTGCGACGCGCGCGGCCAAATCGGGGATCGGCGCGTCATGCCCAGACAGGACGAGGGCCGCGCCCTCCGACCACTTCGCGAACGCTGACAGCGATTCGAGGTAGTGACTCAGCCCTGCAAATGGAGACAACTCCTCGGGCGATTGATGCGGGGTCACACCTTCGATCACATGGTCGCCGCAGAAGATCACATCGTCGAGTTTGATGGCAACATGTCCAGGGCAATGACCTGGGATGTGAATCATCTCGAACGCGCCGACCTTCATATCAACGGCTTCGTAGGTAAAATCAATTTTGACGGATTTGTAGATTGCCTTGGTGAAATAATACATGCGGAGTAAATCTCCGCGCGTCTCGTCGGCAACTCCCCACTGCCGCATGAACGACTCCAGCCGACGCCCCATCACCGCGAGTTTTTCCTCGTGATGCGCGACCGTCTGAAAGTCCAGTTCGTGGATGCCGATCTTCGCTCGCGTCTCTTCCCGTAATTTTGTAATCCCGCCAAAGTGGTCAATATGTCCGTGCGTGATGAGGATGTGCGTAAGGTCGGCAAATGCGATTGGTTTCCCCAAAATCGCGCTCACCTGCTCAAATCCCGAGCGTAGAGTCTCGTGACTGCGGTCATTGCCAGAGCCAGAGTCGATCAGTGCGAGCATATCATCCATCTGCACGAGATAGGTGTAGGCGTAGAAATTCGGGAAAGCCTCCACAGGAATCGCAAACACCCGCGCCCCGCGCGAGGTGGTGAAGGATTGGAAGGAGGGAGAAGTGGTCATGCTTTTTTTGCCACTGATTTCACGGATTTTCACAAATTTGAAAAACAAAAAATCCGTGCGAATCCGTGATATTCGTGGCTAAGGTTTTCATTCCGATGTCAACAAACCGTGATAAAGCAAATCCACGTATTGGTCGGCGATCTGCTCGATGGAGAGTTCGCCTTTCGGACGGTACCAGGTCAGGGTCCAATTCAGGATGCCGAGCAGGCCGCGAACGGTCAACGCGGGATCGGAGCAGTGGAACACATCCGCCGTGACGCCCTCGGAAATGACATCCCGCCATAGAGCCTCGAACTTGTCACGGTTCGGGATATGGCGGGCATGTTGCTTGGGTTCGAGTGAGCGATGTTCGAAAAGAAGCACAGACGCAAGGTCGGCATTCTCAGCCAGCAAGCGCAGGTAGGTGCGGGTCATCTCGCGCAACTTCTCATCGGCGGGTGCGGTTCGGGATGCCAGCGGTCCAATCTGCTCAGTGAGCATCTCAATGGCACGATCCAACAGGGCTAGTAAAATCTCCTGTTTGCTCGATACATGATGATAGAGACTAGCCTTCTGCAGGTTAACCGCCTTTGCGATGGCGGCCATGGAAGCGCCGTTGAATCCCTTCCTGCGGATCACTTGGGCGGCGGCGTCGAGGATATCTTCTCGTGTCATGGATGCTCCCTACCGAACGGTCGGTAGGGATATTATACGCGAGAGACGGGAGGAGTCAAGAGTTTGGGAGGCGCTTGTGATGGTAAAATCGAAACGCGGAAAAGGGATTTGGACGCGTTGCTACCGTTTGTGCTGGATAGGGCGTTCAAGGAAGAATTACGGTTTGTTTCAGAGCAAGAAAGGATGGAGTGAATGGAACTGCTGAATTTCTTTGCAGGGATAGGTATGGTCATTAATGATCTTCTGGCAATATTCAGCGTGATCGGAAGTTTTGTGTTGCTACTTGGCTCTTTTTCTGATAAGCCACTTAACCGCTATGGAGACTTTGCGAACTACAGTATTTTGGGGTTGATCTTTGGTAGCTTCTTTCAGATTTCAATGGCTATCACAGGAAATACACTTGATAAAATTGGCATCATAGTGCCTATGACACCTGTTATGGTAGATGGTTTATTTGGATCATCCTTCTTACTGCTGATTTTGCGTTGGTCGCTGAGAAGGAATCGATACAAGATCAGGTAAAACGCGGCTGGCATCGCTGCGGAAGTTACAGTCTGTTGCGGGGAGGAGTTGTCTGCGCTACTGCCATCCTTGCTGGATAGGGCATTCAAGGGAGAATTATGAAAACACCTAACGTGTCTCAGAAGTCAACCTAAAATCATCCCCTCCCCAAAATGGTACAATATCGCCCACTATGACCGAATTGACCATCATCGGCGGTGGCCTGGCAGGCAGTGAAGCCGCCTGGCAGGCCGCTGAACGCGGATTGGATGTACGCCTTTTCGAAATGCGACCCCAGATCCCCACTGGCGCGCATGAGACGGATAACCTGGCAGAGTTGGTATGTTCCAACTCGCTTGGCTCCAACCTGCCCGACCGCGCCTCGGGACTGCTCAAAGAGGAATGTCGCCGCCTTGGCTCCATGCTGTTGGAATGCGCGGAAGAATCTGCATTGCCCGCAGGCGCGGCCCTCGCGGTGGACCGTGAGTTATTCGCGCGACGCGTTACCGAGCGAATCGAGGGTCACCCGCGCATCCGCGTCGTCCGCGAGGAGATGACGGAGATTCCATCCACACCCGCGATCATCGCATCAGGCCCGTTGACCTCGGCGCGACTGTCAGAATCCATCGCGGCGCTCAACGGCGCGGAACATCTTTATTTTTTCGACGCCATCGCTCCCATCGTTGCCGCGGACTCGATTAATATGGAAATCGCCTTCCGCGCCTCGCGTTACGGCGCGGGCGAGCAGGATGAAGGCGATTACATCAACTGTCCGTTCACGAAAGAGGAATACGAAACTTTCGTGGCCTCACTCAAAAGCGCCGATCGCATTGAACTGCGCACATTTGAAGACGCGATTCGCGGTGGCGTAAAAGCTGGAACCTTCTTTGAGGGATGCCTGCCCGTGGAAATCATCGCGGAGCGCGGCGCGGAGTCGCTGGCCTTCGGTCCCATGCGCCCGGTGGGTCTCAGCGACCCGCGCACAGGTCGCCGCCCATACGCGGTGGTGCAATTGCGCCAGGATAACCTGGCCGGAGACTTGTACAACCTCGTCGGTTTTCAGACCAACCTCAAATTCCCGGAACAGAAGCGGGTCTTCCGTCTCATCCCCGGCCTCGAAAACGCGGAGATCGTCCGCTACGGGCAGATGCACCGCAACACGTTCATCGCCTCGCCCAAAATCCTGCGCCCCACCCTGCAACACA
>JAYRVQ010000563.1:0-1597 GCA_041918465.1 Anaerolineales bacterium | reverse complement strand
TTCCTTCGACGAGACTCCAAACGCCTTGACATTCGGAAAGACATAAAACGCGCCCTGCGGCTTCTGCGCGTGGACGCGTGAAATCGCGTTCACAAGTTCCACCAGTCTGTCGCGTCGCTTCTGATATTCAGCCACCATCTCGCGGACAAAATCCTGCGGCCCCGTGATCGCCTCCATCCCCGCGTATTGCGTGAACATGGCGGAGCAACCGGTCGAGTGCGTGATCAACAATTCCAATCGCTCCGCTAGCGCGGACGGTGCGACCATGTAACCGAGACGCCAGCCGGTCATGGCATAGGCCTTCGAGAAGCCGTCCGCGATGACCATGCGTTCCAGCATCCCGTCAATCGAGGCGATGCTCGGTGCGGACTCCATCCCATCGTAGACGAGACGCGAGTAAATTTCGTCCGCCAGAATCCAGGCGTTGTATTTTTGCGCCTGCGCGGCGATATGTTTCAGATCATCGAGCGGAATCACCCCACCCGTTGGATTCGAGGGCGAGTTCAAGATGATGAGTTTGGTCTTCTCAGATATTTTCGAATCGAAAACGTTCAGGTCGAAAGAGAATTGATTCTCCTCGCGCAACGTCACTGGGACGGGCACTCCTCCAGCCAC
Source organism: Anaerolineales bacterium (assembly GCA_041918465.1). Taxonomy (GTDB): domain Bacteria; phylum Chloroflexota; class Anaerolineae; order Anaerolineales; family Villigracilaceae; genus Denitrolinea. Next base: position 982 of record JAYRVQ010000563.1, on the reverse strand, counting down.
GCGGATCATGGCATGGTAGGTAGGGAAACCCGGATCGGGGTAGATCACCTCGTCGCCCGGCGCGACCAGGGCCAAAGTCGGGAAGAAGAGGCCGGGCTTGGAGCCGGGACCGACCACCACCATATCGGGGCGAATCGTCACGCCGCGACGCGCGCCCGCGTCCGCCGCGATCAACTCGCGGAATTTCATCAGTCCCGCGGGAGGCGTGTAGCGTGTGAGACCCTCCTCGATGGCGGCGATCCCCGCCTGCGAGACATGTTCGGGCGTGCGGAAATCGGGCTGGCCGAGTTCGAGATGCAGTATCTCGCGGCCTTGACGTTCCATTTCCATGGCGCGGGCAAGGACGGCATACGCGCCTTCGGCTTCGAGGTGGGTAACGCGGTCGGTAAAAGGATGCATTTAATTCGCCTTGAACAACCCGTCCATGTTGGCGCCGACAAACGCTGATTCCAAAATGCGCGCGTCGGCGGGAGCAAGGATGGGAAGCATTTCGTCTGTGACAACACGGTGGATTTTGTAGCGGCCCATATCGTCGCCGATGAAGTCGAGGTTCGCGTCACTGGTCATCCAATTGAGTTTGTCATAGACCGCGAAGTTGATCGGGGTGCGGTAGCCGAGCATGGTCATTTCACCCGTTGCGTTGAAATAATATGAGAAGTACGACATGACCAGTTCCCGCAGGGTGCGGTAAACCGGGTCACGGTAACGCAGGTTGGCAAAATTGGACTGTGCCACTGCGCCCCAATGTCCGCGGAATTTAAAGACCGCGAGCAAGTGATCGTCATCGTGCGCGTTGGGAATAATCTCAAGGATGAGCGGCGGATATCCAATGCGGCGCAGGGCGACGGCGGCGAAAAGCGCGCCATCGAAGCAATGGCCGATCCGCTCGTGCAGTACGCGCAATGGACAGCGGTAGAAATGATCGAGGCTGTAAGAGACCGTGTTGAGAAAAGTCTGGATTTTAATGGGACTATCCAGACCG
>JAYRVQ010000562.1:0-4133 GCA_041918465.1 Anaerolineales bacterium | reverse complement strand
TATTACGAACTCGACAAAAAAGGCTGGCAAACAGAATTTCTTGAAAAGTTCTGGGAACATTTTTCCAATGTGGCACATTCATGGTTTGTCGGCGCCTATCCTGATTTTCTTTACAACCGCGATGGACCATTACTAAACGCAGCCTTGCTTCCCTGGCTATTGACCGGCATGATCGCGAGCATCCTTCTTGTCCGCGCACGAAGCGCATACTGGCTCCTCGCCTGGGCAGGGATTATTATTCTGCCCGTTCCCATCCTGGCGAACTCACCCCTTGGTCGAATCTACTTTCCCGCTCTCGCGGCAGTGTATGGCTTGATTGCAACAGGAATATTCCTGGCTTGGCGCGAATTCCAACGCATCACTGTCCCAGTTCTGCGGCCCATTCTGACCGCTGCCGCGCTTGTACCGCTTTTCTGGCTTCCGCTTTTCAATCTCTATATTTACTTTAATGAGGTTTACGAACCCGAGGGCGGGCAAATTCGCCGCGAAATAGGAGAAATCGCCGCCACCGTCACAGACAGTTCAATCTTACTTGTGCTGGCAGTTGTCCCCAAAGCAGACGAACCGCTCAATAGCGAATCTCAGATGGTGGAATTATTCATGCTAAAAAATTTGACTGGTGAGCAAATAAAGAATGCCTACCAGCACATCGCATTGGAAGATGTGATACCCGCCATTTCAAATCAATTCGCGAATTGGAAAAAAATAATCATCGCCCTGGATAAATTTACGGCAAATGCAAAAGAGGAACGCGTTGCACTGACCGAGGGTCTAGTGACTTGTTTTCCGCGCGGAAAACTCATCGAAGGCCGCCACTTCGACCAGTTTGTTATTGATGAAATTTCTCGCGCCGAGGCGGATTGTACGCCTGCAGAATTAAGCCTACGTGTCGAGAATCCAACGCGCTTCCGCTGGGAACTTTCCGCGGGCAAGGCCACGTCGGTTTTGCTCATTTGTGAACGACAGATTTCGAACTACATCTGGCTGGAAGCGGAGACCATTCCTCTCAGCCCCGGCTGGCAAATGGAAATCAATCATGCTACCGGCTGGTTTGGTGACGGCTTTCTATTGGATGAATACGGAAGTCAGCCCCTTGCCTACGAAACCGATTCGAAATTTAGTGGAGCAGAAATTCATGTTTGGGCGCGAACCTTTAAACGCGCCATTGATGATTCTCCAGCCTACATGACGATAAACGAATCCAACATCGAGTTTGCAAACACCGCGGAGGAATCGTTAAATCAGTGGATTTGGGAGCGGCTTGGAACATTTCCCAACAACGACCCCATTCGTATTACAATAACCCGCCCATACAAAGATGATCTGCGGGATTTTATGTCACTGTTCCTAGACGCGTTTTTCTTTACCGATAATCCTGCTCTTATGCCTGACATGAATTTGGTCGAACAAATGCCCGTCCAACGTTACCCTGTAATACCCATCTCGTCCACAGGAATCTTCACGCCAAATCTGGAAGCAGGCCAATATATCTGTCGCGCACAGATTGCTTCCAGTTTACGATTAGTGGATACACTTGGACGCCCAACAATAACATCCAACGAAGTGCAAGTGACTGTGCCGTGACATATGAACGATTCGATGGATTCTCCTCCCGAACTCTCAGTCATCATGCCTGCCTTCAACGAGGGCGCGCATATCCACGCCAATATTCTGCGCGTGTGCAAGGCGCTGAACGAGACTCGTTTCGAGATCGTTGTCGTGGACGATGGCTCCAGCGACAACACCTTTTCAGAAAGCCAGCGCGCCGCGGATGATGGCTATCCTGTCCACGCGGTGAGACAAGAAAAGAATCACGGCAAGGGAGCCAGTCTCTTCCACGGATTTGAGTTCAGCCACGGAGAGTTGACAGCCTTCCTCGATTCCGATTTGGAGATCGCGCCAGAAAACCTGCTCAAACTCATCAAAGTGATGAAATCCACCGAAGCGGATGTGGTTGCAGGCGTCAAAGACCTGCAGGCGAATCAATTCCCTCCGCTTCGCCGCCTGATGAGCCGCGGCTACCGCGCCATGGTCGCGTTGCTCTTTGGCCTGACCATCACCGACACGCAGACCGGCATCAAACTCTTCCGCCGCGAAGTGCTCACCGACGCCATCCCGCGCGTCTCTGCGCGCCGCTTCGCCTTCGACATTGAACTGCTGGTCGCCGCCTCCCGCTTCGGATATCGCATCGTCGAGCAACCCGTCGAGATTTCGTACCATCGTCGCGGAGGACTCGGACGCGTCAACCTCGCCCAACTCTTCAATATGACCGCCGACACTCTCGCCATTTTCTATCGCGCTTCTTTCTGGCATTGGCTTAACCCGGGCCTGCTTGCACAAACCTGGATGGGGCTATTCGTATTAGGCGTATTCCTCGCAGGTGTCGGTTTTGCCAAACTGCTTACACCCACCATCCCACAGGGCGTGGCGAAACAATTCTTCTACATCGTCCTGCTCCAATTCATTCCCCTGCCCTTGCGCGACTGGTTGATTCTGCTTATCGGCATACTCTTTGTTGCGATCTCGCTCATTCAACTCAACAAGATCGTCATGACTGCGTTCGCGCATCGCGACCGCGGCGGACTCTCAGGAATCATTCGCAAATGACCTTTACCCCCGCACCCGAAAATCTCGAATCGACTCACTGCCCGATCTGCGGACCTGACCCCGCGCAGACTCCCCGCTACGACTTCGCCTCATTCCGCGTCGTCAGTTGTTCCCGTTGCGGACTGGTTTTCCTCTCCCCGCGGCTGACCGAGTCCGCCATCCTCAAACTCTACTCTGACCAGGAATATTATGTCTCCGAGGTCGCGGGACAGGGCTATGACGAATATCTCGAAGTCCAGCACAATTGGGTCAAGACATTCTCGCGTCGACTCGACCAGATCGGCAAATATCAGAAGGCCGGTAAAACGCTCGACATCGGTTGCGGACCTGGATTCTTCCTCGAAGCCGCGCAAGCCAAAGGTTATGATGCCTACGGCCTCGACCCATCCGATTACATTGTCAAAGTGGCGAGCGAAAAATTTGGCGATCGGATTAAAAAAGGCGTGATCGAGACCGCCGACTATCCTGCCGACCATTTCGACCTCGTTGTCGCTTTCGATACATTCGAGCATGTTTACCATCCGCTCGAGTGGCTGGAGGCCGCGCGTCGCGTGCTCAAGCCGGGTGGACTGCTCGCCATTACTACTCCCGATCCGTCCAGCCCGCTCGCGAAAATCTCCGGCAAAAAATGGGTGTCTTTCAAATTACCCGAGCATGTGTTTTACTGGTCGCCAAAAACCATCCGCCGCGCGCTCGCAGATAAGTGGGAAGTGCTGGAAGTCAAACCCGCAGGGCAGTACGCCTCACTCTCCTTCCTCTTCCGACGATTATTCCGCCTGTCGTCCAATCCAGGCGGAATCATAAAATGGAAACTTGACCTGCTCCAAAAATTCAACATCTACAGCGATAACGGCTCGATGACCGTCATCGCCCGCAAACTATAGGGGCGGACCTACGTGTCCGCCCGTTGCATACCGTCACACGTCTGCCCAAAGTGAGACATTCATGAAAACCGCCCTCTACCGCCAACATGGCGGACCCGAAGTGCTTGAATATACCGACTTCCCCACACCCGAGCCAAAACCCGGGGATGCCCTCGTTCGCCTGCGCGCCGCGGCCCTCAACCGCATGGATGTGATGGTCCGCAACGGCTGGCCCGGTCTCAAACTCGAACTTCCTCACATTAACGGCGCAGATGGGGCGGGAGAAATCATCGCCATCAATTCCCCTCTCCCCACGGGAGAGGGACTAGGGGTGGGTTCGAGAGTTGTCATCAACGCCAACCTCGGTTGCGGACAGTGCGACTACTGTCTCAGCGGCTGGGACAACATGTGCCGCAACTGGCATCTGCTCGGCGAGACGGTACGCGGCACGTACGCAGAATATATCTGCCTGCCCGTTCGAAAGTTGTACAAACTGCCGGATGATTTCGACTACCACGCGGCGGCCGCGGCCGCGCTCGTCTACCAGACCGCCTGGCACTCACTCATTACGCGTGGATATCTGTCCGCGGGGGAGACGGTGCTTATCGTCGGCGCGGGGGGCGGAGTCAACACTGCCAGCGTGCAGGTCGCCAAATTTGGCGG
>JAYRVQ010000561.1:0-4309 GCA_041918465.1 Anaerolineales bacterium | reverse complement strand
GCATTGCGGGCGCCTGCTGGAATTGCCGTGGAATATCTGTCCGTATTGCGGCACGGCCGCTCCCGGCGCGCGCAAAGAAAGTGTCAACCTGGATGATGCCCTGCGCGACCTGCGGCTCGCGGAAGATTCGAACGAAGACCCTTTGAGATTATCATAATCCCGCTTGCATGAAACTCGAATCCCTCACTCTCACCCACCTGCGCATGCCGCTCGTCACGGCCTTCGAGACTTCCTTTGGGCGCATCACTCATCGCGAGTGTATCATCGTGACTTTGAAATCCGAGGGGCTGACGGGTCACGGCGAATGCGTCGCGGACCGGGATCCGGGCTACTGTTACGAGACGACCGGCACCGCCTGGCACATCTTGAAAGATTTCATCGCGCCGCTCATCCTCGGACAGAATGTCCCCGACGCGAATAATTTCCAGCGCCGCGTGGACGGCATTCGCGGACACCAACTTGCCAAGGCAGGCGTGGAGATGGCCATCTGGGACCTGTTGGGCAAGCGCGCTGGAAAATCCCTGCGTGAATTGTTTGGCGGCGACCGGAACCAAGTGGATGTGGGCGTTTCGATTGGACTGCAATCCTCCCCGGAAAAACTTTTACGCGCAGTGGAGGAATACGTGGCGCTGGGTTATCGCCGCGTCAAGATCAAGATCAAACCCGGGCGGGATGTGGGCGACACAACTGCGGTGCGCTCTGCCTTTCCCAACCTGCTCCTGCAAGTGGATGCCAACTCCGCCTATACGATGAAGACCAGTCAGGTTCTCAAACCGTTGGATGATCTGGACCTGCTTCTCATTGAACAGCCTCTGCATGAAGATGATATTTGGGATCACCGAAAACTACAGGTCGAATTCAAAACCGCCATTTGTCTCGATGAGAGTATTATCACGCCGCGCCACGCGCGTTACGCCATCGAAATGGACGCCTGCCGCATCATCAACATCAAGCCCGGACGATTGGGCGGATTGAGTCAGGGGATTGCCGTGCACGATCTATGTAAATCGTACGGGATGCCGGTCTGGTGCGGTGGGATGCTGGAGACGGGAATCGGGCGCGCCTCCAATCTGGCGCTGGCCTCCCTGCCCGGTTTCACCCTGCCGGGGGATATTTCCGCCTCGGAACGTTACTACATGCGCGATATCACTCGCGAGCGATTCAGCCTGAATGCGGACAGTACCATCAATGTCCCCTCCGCGCCCGGCCTGGGCGTGACGATTGACCCGTCAGCGATGAGGGCTTTTACGCTGGCAGAGACCATCCTCGCGCCGCAGTGAAATTATCAGGGGGAGGCCGTAGCTTGTTCCAATAAATTCTGAATCAAACCGGGGTCGCTGATGAGATTTCCATCCGAATCGTAGGAACCGTACAGCATTTCCATATGTGTCAGGGCGTTGAAGGACAGCGTGACAACAATGAACGCTTTTCCTTTGTATAGCAGGATGCCTGCGTCGGTGTTGATCGAGCCATTCGTGAAGAAGGCGTGTCCATTCTTGCTGAGGGAAACGGCGTGCATGTTTCGGGTCATGTTCTTGAGATACCCGCGTGCCGGGCCGGGCTCGTCCACTTTTAGGAGGGAAAACGCAGTTTCGCGCACGCCTTCATCGGCAAGTTGATACAGCGCAGAATAAAACTTGAAAAAGTCTCTGGCGGTTAACGTGTTGAAGGCGGTGTAAGCCGGGTCACATTTCAGGATGGCAGTCTGATTGGCGCAAAGGTCTTTTTGCCCGAAGGTCGAGAGGGTGATCTCCTGCGAACCATTTGTCCCGTTTTCAAGGACGGTGTCCCAACTGTACAGACCGCGGCGCGGGGACTCGCTTTCATAAGTAATCCCGGCAAAGTCATTGAACCAGGCGTTGAACGCGGTGATCGCGTTGGGACCTCCGCATCGGGCTTCGACTTGGATCTGTTCCTGATCGAGACAATTCTCAAAGACGAACAGCAAAACGTCCGCAGTGGCGGCGTTGCTGCTTTGGGCGATCATGCTGTAGACCTTTTCGAGCACAAAGTAACGCGTGTCGATAGGACCGCCCGCGCCGTTGCGCGTGTAACGATGCTCGGCAAAGAAGTCTCCGATATCCTTCCAGTCTTCCGGGTTGGGCAGAAATTCAGAGACAGCCTTTTCGTATTCCGGGCTGACGTAATAATCAAGGTTCCGGGCGGTCTCTTTGTTCTGGAAATACTCCTTCCAACCCGCGTCCGATGGATCCCAATATTTTCGGCACGCGGAAAGGAAATACACCAGCGCCGGTCCCTTGAACGCAGACGCGAACTGGAACGGCACATCCGCGTTGATCGAGACGAGTTCGCGCGCCTCTTTCAGATCATAGATGTACACGCCGAGGTCTTCGGAGGTCTGGTCGGGGAGACAACTCGTCGGGTCTGTAGGGAGGCTGTCGAGAAACCGTCGGCTGTAGTCGGGGGACGGAGTCGGACGCGGGGCGGGAGTCGCGGTTTTAACAGGAGCAGGAGACGGGTCGGGTGAGGCGGCGGGAGTTGGGGGCGTGGGGCAGGGAGTTGGAGGAGTCGTCACAGTCCCGGTCGGGGCGCATGAAACCGTCGAGTTTAAAATGATGAGAATGACGATGATGAGCGGAAATGTTTTTTTCATGAGGCGTCCGCAATTCTAATTCAATTGCCACATTTGCGTGTCCATAAGTTGGTAAAATCAGGGCGTTCAGTCTGTACGAAAAGGAAGTAGAATATTCGAGGAGAACCTGCCATGAACAGACCGCGCACAAAACGCTATTTGGGAATGACCATCCCTCAATTGGGAGTGTTGGCAGGGCTTGGCCTGTGCATCTGTTGCACGCTGGTCGGCGGATACTCGTGGCTGAACTCGATGGTGGCCGCGGCGTACGAAGTGCCCGTGATCAATTTGACGCTTCCGCCTCCGCCCACACCCCTGCCCACTGAAACTCCCCCCCCAACACCTTCACCCACACCCATCACATACGAGTCGTTGATCCCCGCGGGCTGGGAACTGTTTCTATCTGAGGCCGCGCCGGGGATGGAGGTCTGGCTCCCTGCCAGTTACGAAGCGTATACAGAAAATCCAAAAATGCAGACCGTCACCGTCTATGAGGGCGAGGGGTTCGAGAAGCTTGTTTCTGTTCTGCGCCTGACAGACATGACGCAAAGTCCCTACCTTTTGTACACCACCTTCCAGATTTCTACACAGCCATTGCCTGCCTCGAATATTGACAAGACGATCGACCTCGTCTTTGCCGACATGAAGCAGGCGGCCCGCCTGGTGGAAAGCGATGTGTTCGAGATCGGCGATTATCCAGCGCGTAAACTGGTCTTTGACATCACCGGCAACGGCGTGAACGCCGGTCTCGTCGCATATGTAATTCAGGATAATGTGACGGTCTGGTATCTGGGATTTACCACCCCCTACAACGAACTCTACACGCGCATGCCCGATTTTGACCGGACCGCGCAGACGTTCCGAATCGTGAAGCCGTAGCGCGGGACAACCCCGCTTCATTTCGAACTTTGGCTTGCCGCCGTTTCGATACGGGACGGGAATCCCCGTCCCGTTTTGATTCTGCCAGTCTTACTGTCTTCCGCGTAAAAGATATCCCCCATCCACCACGATGACCTGACCGCGGATCATGGACGCGGCGGGGGAACACAGGAATCCCACCACCTCGGCCACATCCGCAGGCGTGACCAGCCGTCCCGCGGGCGTGGACGCGACGGCCTGCTGGATGAGTCCCGCTTCCTTGTTGATGATGTCAAAATGTTTGATGGCGTCCGTCTCCACCAGTCCCGGCGAGACTGCGTTGACAACGATGTTCTTCGGCGCGAGTTCCACGGCGAGATAACGCGTCAGCGACTCGAGCGCGGCCTTCGACGCGCCGACCACCACATAGTCTGGCAGGACGCGCACGGATCCCGCGCTGGTGATGCTGACGATGCTCCCGCCGCCGCGTTTCTCCATCAATGGGATGGCGCGTTGCGCGGCGAACAAGAGGGCACGCGCGTTGATGTTCATCGTCCAGTCCCAGCCTTTGGGTTTTTGCTCCATGGCGGGACGGTTGTAGCCTGAGGCGGCGTTGTGGACGAAAATATCCAGCCCGCCGAATTGTTTTTCCACTTCCGCGAACAGATGCTCGATGCCTTCCAGTTCGCCCACGTCCGCTTTGATGACCAGCGCGCGGCGGCCAAGTTTTTCGATCTCGCGGGCGGTCTCTTCGGCGGGCGCGCGGTTGCGGAAGAAGTTGACGATCACATCCGCACCGTTGCGCGCAAAATACAACGCGATCTCGCGTCCGATGCCGCGGCCAGAGCCGGTGACGAG
>JAYRVQ010000560.1:0-2610 GCA_041918465.1 Anaerolineales bacterium | reverse complement strand
GCCAGGTTAGGCGGGAACCATTCTACAATGGCTCGTCGCCAGGGGCGTGACGCCGTGTCACGCCCCTTTTGTGAGCAGCGGAATAACTTACTCCGTGGAGTTAAATCGGCAACAAATACACAACTGCTCCGGCTCTCCTTTACCTCAAGCCGCTTCCCAATCTACGCCAGCCATTAAACCGGTGGCTAAACGGCTTATTGCCGCAGAATCTTCTCCATCGCTTTTCCTTTGGCGAGCTCATCAATCAGCTTGTCTAAATAGCGTATCTTTTGCATCAGCGGATCTTCGATTTCTTCCACGCGAATGCCACACACCACACCTTTGATCAGCGAACTATTGGCATGAATGGCTGGCGCTTGCGCAAAAAAGGTTTCAAAATCATTTCCCTGTTTGATTTGCTGTTGCAACCCTGCCCGGTTATAGCCAGTGAGCCAGCAGATGATCTGGTCAACTTCCTCTTTCGTGCGGTTTTTGCGTTCTGCTTTTTGAACGTATAGTGGATATACATTTGCAAATTTCATCGCGAAAATTTTATGTTTAGGTCTCATCATTCCTCCAGTGGGGGCGGGCTCGATGCGCAATCTGTCTTCGAAGCGTTCTCTACTTGCCGTCAAGGACAGATGCACGCTCGTAATTTGCGACAATGACGCCGCTCGGCGTGACGATGCTTTCCGTTACGTTGAAAGCCATCGGGATTGTGCCATCGGCAAAGAGACGCTTGCCCGCGCCCAGCGTGAGCGGATAGATCATCAGCCAGAACGCGTCCACCAGGTCGTATTTCATCAGCGTTTGAAGGAGGTTGCCGCTTCCCCAAACGTGCAAATCTGGCCCCTCCTGGCGTTTGATCCCGGCGACTTGTTTTGCAATGTCGCCGCTCAAAAACACGGACGGTTGCCAACCGCTCGATGTCACGGTGTTGGATGCGATGTACTTCGTCGCCGCGTTGACGTTCGGCCAAATATCCCCATGAAGCGGCCAGTACGGCGCCCAAATGTCGAAGGTTTTGCGTCCCAGCAACAGGTCAAAGGACAGGTTCATCTGCCTTCGGATGGCCGTCCCAAGAATCTCGTCGGAATAGCGGCCGATCCAGCCGCCGTGAGCGAAGCCGCCGCTGGTATCTTCGTCTGCCCCGCCAGGGGCCTGGATGACGCCATCGAGGGAGATGTGTTCAAGAACAATAAGTTTTCTCATGGCTGTGTTCCTTTGTTGATCAGATTTCCAGTCAGGTTTTAACCTTCCAGAAGGACTCACTGTGCCGTGTTGGGCGTTTTCTCTATTTAGCGAGAAAGAATTCAAAGGTGACAGGACAGTAAGGATCGGGTTTATCTTCGTAGATGCCATCGAGGGTAAATGTCAGAAATAGCGTCTGCGTTACACTGCCGAGAGAATACTGCCTGAGATAGGAATTTACGCCCGTTTTTTGATATTCCAAGCAATCTTCCTCCGAACACCTGGTAAAACCGATATTGGAAAAACTGATGGTCAGCGTCTTCTCTCCAGAGTTGGTAAGTTGGTTGGTTTCTTCAAAATGGCATTTGTCAATGGTGGCATGGATGGTGTAGAGGAAAGTATAAAGATGGACGCCGCAATTTGCCTTTTCTTCGGGAGTCAGATTGGGATTGTCGCAACCATAAGGATCGAGCAAAGGCGCGGGCGTGGGCGTTTCTGTGTTTATTACAGGGAGGGCTGTGGGAGTGGGCGCGGGAATTTCGGACGACGCGACTTCGCTTGGTTGCGCGGGAGCGCGGATGTGACCGTCTATGATCTGCCCCCACCGTAAAACATCGTCTCGTGTCACTTCAGAACCGCAGGCGATTAATACAATCACCATGTTGTTTCGGCGGACGACTAAAATGTAACCAGTGTCGTGGGCATTACTGCAATAACCATTCACTGGGAACATTTCCCCAACCTCCCCAATTTGGACAAGTTCCGAGTTGAGAACAACGATTTCAGGGCGGTTTCTACGAATTACCTGGTTTATGATCTCGTCCGTCGTCAGGGACGGTTTTTCTGCAACCATGATCGCATTGCTTTGAATGTAGACGTTTTGAGTTTGGTTTGTATAGGCGCGCTGATCCTGGTCTATCGTTTCGGGAAGCAGGGCTTCGGTGGCGGGGACTTCGACATTGGTTTCCGTTAAATCAGGGACATCCATGGATTGTAAATTCATCTCGCGCGGAGAGCGAAAAACAACCTGCGTGATGGGTGTCGCGGCTGTGAAAGGCGCGGTAATGCTACATGCGAGAAGAATGATAGACAGGAGAGGCAACAGAATCTTTTTGTTCATTTTTCAGGTCTTTCACCACAGGTGACTGTCATCTCGCAGATGACAGTCACCTTAACGGTTTACTTCCCTTCGATGATTTTGATCTCTTCTTCCGTATCGTTGGGAAACCTGACATGTCTCATCCGCGCCGTGGCTCTCCTCACTCTCTGCGTGGACAAAGGCCACGATCATCGTGGATTCGCGGAGACATGTCAGGTTTTAACCCTCGACGATCTTGATCTCTTCTTCACTCAACCCGTACAACTCATAAACGAGGGAATCAATCGAAGCGTCGGTGTTTTGAATCTGCCGTTCCAAACGCTCCTGCACGTGGGGCCCCT
>JAYRVQ010000559.1:0-1657 GCA_041918465.1 Anaerolineales bacterium | reverse complement strand
GCGGTGACGTTGTCGGACGAGGAAGCGCGTCGACGCGGGACCCAGAAGACGGTCCTCGAGCGACGCGCTCCGCCCACCTTTGACGTCCTCATCGAGATCCAGACCCGCGACCGTTTCGCAGTCCACACCGACATCATGGGCTCGGTCGACGCGCTCCTGCGCGGCTTCCCGATCCCGCCCGAAATCCGCACGCGCGACGAAGACGGGAAGATAAAGATCGAGAAAGCCGCGCCAGCCATCGGGTCCAAATTGGATGCAAAGGAGACGACAAAAACGGTTCGACGCCCTGGGCGAACGCCTGCTTCCGTTTCCGAAGTGAGTCCTGCACCGCGTGTTGACCCCGTCCCCGCGCCGATCACGGGCGCGCTCGCCATGAAGGCCATCCGCATCTATCCGTACGGCGTGGCGCGCAACCGACTGCAACAGGCCGCCAAACGATTCGGCGTGCCCGCCATCATCGTGCGTGACGTGGACGAGGCTGATGCGCTCGTGACCCTGCGCTCGTACTACCGCGACCGCCAGGCAACAGTGATCGACGCTGAGACGCGCGGTGTGCCGATTTATGTTTTGCGCGCCAACACCATCGCTCAGGTGGAGCAGTTCATGGGCGACCTGTTCAACCTGCCTGCCGAAGGTGTGACCGCGCACAGCGGCGAACTCGACAACGTGCGCGACGAAACCCAACAGGCGATTGCCGCCGTCCTCAACGGTGAGCGCTGGGTGGACTTGCCTCCGGGTCCCTCGCTTGTGCGACGCTTGCAACACGAAATGGCGCGCACCGCGGAGTTGGTCAGTCATTCGTATGGCAAAGAGCCGCGCAGGCATGTGAGGATATTTAGAGAGTAGTTGAGTAGAGAGCAGAGAGTAGTGCGTAGCATAATCCTCTGCTCTCTTTCCTTCGCTCACTGTTCAATACCCTTTTCTTTTCAAATTCTAGAAGGCTACATCATGCCAACTGAAACCGAAAAACTGATCGAACACACCGTTCAACAAGCCCCAAAAGAGTTTAATCGGGTGAAACGAAAGAGGAACCTGATTTCCATAGCAATACTTGTTGTGTTTGCGCTTGGATACTTTTTAAATAATTGGCTGGAACAAACAATGTCCGCTTGTGGTTCTGTGATGCTTCAATTCTTTGCCATTATCATTCTGGCCATTTGGCTTAGGGAAAGTTGGAAATGCCCTATCTGTTACGAAATACCTGGATTTATTTGGAGCAACCCAAAGTTTTGCAGTGAATGCGGAACGAAACTCGAAGAGTAATCGATGTTCATTACATTAGAAGGCCCCGAAGGCTCAGGTAAGACCAGCCACATTCCCTACCTTGTGGAATATTTCCGCGAGAAGGGATATACCGTTTTTCCGACGCGCGAACCGGGCGGGACATCCATCGGCGAGCAGGTGCGCGAGATTCTGCACAGTTTGAAGAATACCGAGATGCATCCCCGCACCGAAACGTTGCTCTACCAGGCCGCGCGGGCGCAGTTTGTGGAGCAGGTGGTACGTCCGCGGCTCGTGCTGGGCGAGATCGTTCTCTCCGACCGTTATGCTGATTCAACGCTCGCCTATCAAGGTTACGGTCATCAACAAGACCTGGAGCAGGTGCGCGCGCTGATCAAATATGCCACCGGCGGTCTCGTCCCTGACCTGACGATTT
>JAYRVQ010000558.1:0-15569 GCA_041918465.1 Anaerolineales bacterium | reverse complement strand
ATGGCTGACAAAATCATCATGTACAGCACAGATTGGTGCGGAGATTGCAGGCGCGCCAAACGCTTTTTCGAGCACCATCAGATCGCTTACGAAAACGTGAACATTGACAAAAACCCCAAAGCCATCGAAATCGTCAGGAGACTCAACAACGGCAACCGGAGCGTCCCCACCATTGTCTTTTCCGATGGTTCGATCCTGGTCGAGCCGAGCAATGCACAACTGGCCCAAAAACTTGGACTCTCTTTTGGGAGCAACTGAACGAAAACGGCGATTCAGCTGAGTCGCCGTTTTTTTGTGCCCCTCGCGAAGCACCCTGCAAAGGGCAAGCGAATTCAAATAGCATCAGCCCAGCGGGGATCCTTGTTCGAAATAAAGAAAACCATCCTATTTCAGATGGATTTTTGCCTTCGCGCATCTGCTTGGAACTACAAAGGGTGTTAGGCGGTGCTGGTAACGAATAACCTCCAGCCGGCATTGTTTGGGTTTGAGACGGGAGAATAGTGCATATGCCGTCAAGTGTGAATTGTTTTCGAAATGATGGGATAATCGATAAACTCCCTCTTGACTTTTATGTTTTTTTTTGCTATTATGTTATCGATAACATGTTATCGATAACATAATAGGATTCACAAGGATGACACCTTGATTCTATCTGGCCCCAAAAAACGTATCACCGTCAAAGATGTAGCACAAGCAGCGGGCGTCTCGACGCAAACGGTCTCGCGTGTGATGAATAAATTTCCTTATGTTTCTAGTGAAACCCGTCAACACGTGGAGGCGGTTGTCGAGCAATTAGGCTACCACCCCAGCACGCTGGCGCGCAGTCTTATTCAACAACGCAGTTATACATTGGGCGTAGTTACGTTTGGTTTGAAATATTTAGGGCCATCACGCACTCTCAATGGCATTGCCGATAAAGCAGACGAACTTGGCTACATGCTTTTAATGAAAGAACTCAATAACCTTGATGCAAATAGGATTGATGATGTAATTGATTCTCTACTTGCCCGCCAGGTGGATGGAATATTATGGGCGGTGCCGGAAATTGGTGATAACCATGCCTGGATTGAGGAGCGCATGGAGAAAATCCCCGTGCCTGTGCTGTTCCTCGCGATGCAACCGCGCGACGGTATCCCTAGTGTTGCAACGGATAATTTCCAGGGTGCGGTGATGGCGATACAACACCTGTTAGATTGCGGGCGAAAAAAGATTGGGCATATTTCTGGTCCGCTGGATTGGTGGGAAGCACAGGAACGCAAGCGTGGCTGGTATGAGACGCTGAAAAAGGCAGGGTTTGAGGCTTTAGAGCCACGCTGTGTTGAGGGTAACTGGTCCTCCTCCAGCGGGGAACGGGCGTTCATTCAACTGCTTGAGTCATTTCCAGATATGGATGCGGTCTTTGTTGCCAACGACCAGATGGCGTTGAGCGTTTTACGTGAGGCTTGCCGCCGAGGTATCAAGATCCCTGAACAAGTGGCAGTGATTGGCTTTGACAACATCCCTGAATCAGCCTATTTTTATCCTTCCCTAACAACAATTTCTCAGGATCTCCAGTTGCTTGGAGAACAAGCTATTCAAAACGTAGTAGAGATGATCCAGGCTCGGCAGGGAAACCAATCTGTTATTGCACAATCAAGGTTTATTCAACCAACCCTCGTTGTTCGTGAAAGCTCAAAACGAGTTTGATTCTATTTCTATCTCTGATCAGAAGGAGGCGCGGCAAAAGATAAATATAGACTCGAATCAAAAAGGAAGCGCACACCGGTAGATTGGCTTCTGAGGTGCACGCATCCGGGTGAGGCAGGCCATCTTGTTTCATGATGTTCATCTGCTCTCCCAAATAGTTTGCCAAAAAATCCTATCCCAGTCTTCCAATAAGGAGAAGAAATGTCTGCAAAATTGCTTTATAAATTACTGGCTGTAGTGATGCTTGCCAGTATGGTACTCTCAGCTTGCGGCGGTTCGTCTGCCGATGCCTGCTCGCCCAACTGCAAATACGAGGATCTGGTCGTTGGTTTTATCCAGACCGGTTCTGAAGGCGGCTGGCGCGCTGCCAACACTGCTTCCTTCAAGGAAACTGCCACCAAACTGGGCGTCACCCTGAAATTCTACGATGCGCAGAACAAACTCGAGAACCAGGTTTCGGCTTTCCGTAACTTCATTGCCGATCCCGAAGTCAACGTAATTGTTCTTGCCGCGCTCGAGACCACCGGTTGGGACGATGTTTTGAAAGAAGCCAAGGCTGCCGGTAAAGTTGTTGTTATTGAGGACCGACGCATTGATGCCTCGAGCGACTTGTATGCCACTTACATCGGCGCCGACTTCGCTCTCGAAGGCCAGAATGCTGGCAAGGAAATGTGTAAGTTGCTGGAGGGTAGCGAGAAGAAGAATGTTGTTGAGCTGGTTGGCAATGTAGGTTCCTCCGCTGCCAAGGATCGTGGCGTTGGCTTCCGCGAAACAATGACCGCCTGCGGCATCACCATCACCCAAACCCAGACCGCTAACTGGAGCGCCACGGAAGGTAAGGATGTGATGGCTGCCTTCCTGAAGAACGACCCGGATATCCAGGGTGTGTTCGCTCAGAATGATGAAATGGGACTCGGCGCGGCCTTGGCCATCAAAGAAGCTGGTCTCAAGCCCGGCACTGATATCAAAATCATCACTGTTGATGGCACTGCTGGCGCTTTCAAAGGCATGATCGCTGGCGATCTCAACGTTGTTCTCGAGTGCAATCCTCTTCTGGCCCCGCAAGTGTTCGAGGCCGCTCTGAAGGCCCTAAATGGCGAAGAACTGCCTGATTGGATCCCTTCACAGGAAGGTATTTTCTACCAGGCCGATGCCGAGAAGATCTTCCCGAGCCGCACGTACTAAATCTGAAATGAAATAGGTAACTACCCCGGGAGTTACTAGCCAACAAGGTAGAATTGAGTTCAAAAGTGGAGAAGCGGCGATTGCTCCGCTTCTCCACTACTTTCTCGCAAGGTAGAAATGGTTTATCGAACCGGTACCGAGGTGACGTATGGCCAAGTCTGATAATGATATTGTGAGGATGAAGGGTATCGATATCTTCTTCCCTGGTGTCCACGCTCTTGAAGATGTGGACTTTACTCTTAGGAAAGGGGAGATCCATGCTCTACTGGGGGAAAACGGTGCGGGCAAGTCAACCCTGATAAAGATTCTGACCGGTGTTGAGCATCAGGATAAAGGGACGATCTCGATTGATGGAAGAGAAGTAACCATCAAATCGCCTCAACACGCGCTGGATCTGGGTATCAGCACGGTCTACCAGGAAGTCAATCTTTGTCCCAACCTGACAGTTGCAGAAAATATCATGATTGGCCGAGCCCCGATGAATCATGGAAGCATTGACTGGGCTACTATGAATAACCGGGCAAGACAACTTCTTAAAGAGTTGGATGTTGATATTGATGTGACTCAATCGCTTGGCTCGTATTCGGTTGCCATCCAACAAATGGCGGCTATTGCGCGGGCGCTCGAAATATCATCTGCAAGGATCTTGATCTTGGATGAGCCCACTTCCAGCCTTACAACCCATGAAACCGAACAACTCTTCAGCGTAATGCGCAAGTTAAAAAGAGAAGGAATGGCAATCATTTTCATCACCCATTTTTTGGATCAGGTGTATGAAATTGCTGACAGAATTACCGTTCTCCGGAACGGGAAGATGGTCGGAACTTATGATGCGGCAGAACTGCCGCGCCTGGAATTGATCGCGAAAATGATTGGTCGAACTTTGAATGAGCTTGACGACATGACAAAACTCAAGCTTGAAAGCAGCAAACTGATCAAAAGCGAAGCACTGTTGGATGCGAAAGGCATTGGCCGCACAGACTCGATCGAGCCATTTGACCTGGAATTGCACGCCGGGGAAGTGGTGGGCCTGGCAGGCTTGCTTGGTTCGGGACGTACTGAGATAGCGCAACTTTTGTTCGGCATTGAAAGGCCGGATAGGGGCTCAATCACGATGGATGGTGCAGAGATCGAAAATTTCTCCCCGATCGAATCAATCGAGCGGGGTGTGGCACTTTGCCCGGAAGACCGCAAGGCCGAAGGAATCATGGGGGAACTGACTGTCAGGGAAAATATTATCCTAGCCATGCAAGCCAGCCGCGGCTGGATCAAATATCTGAGTTTGAGTGAACAGTATGAGATCGCAGACAAGTACATCGAATTGCTGAATATCGTTACTCCATCTCCCGATCAACTTGTGAAAAATCTGAGTGGCGGAAACCAGCAAAAGGTGATCCTCGCCCGTTGGCTGGCTACGAACCCCCGGCTGCTCATCCTAGATGAACCCACCCGCGGCATCGATGTGGGAACCAAAGCTGAAATACAAAAACTGGTGCTTTCACTGGCCGAGGAAGGCAAGTCGTGCATGTTCATTTCATCCGAGCTGGAGGAAGTACTGCGTACAAGCCACCGCATTGTTGTCTTGAGGGATAAGGAGAAGGTCACCGAATTTAGTGGTGAAGTAGCCGAGCGCAACATCATGCAATTGATGGCAGGGAGTGAGTAACCATGAGACAGCCTAAAAAATCCTCTTTTGAATGGAGAAAGATCACTGAGAGCAGGCTCTTTTTTCCGATCGTTGCCCTGTCACTGGTCCTGTTCTTTGACCTGATCTTTGTCCGTGGTTTTTTTGACATTGAAGTCAGGGATGGCAATCTGTATGGGAACGTGATCGACATCCTGCGAAGCGGTTCGACAGTCATCCTGCTTGCGCTTGGCATGACGCTGGTGATTGCCACCGGCGGAGTGGATCTCTCGGTGGGGGCCGTGATGGCGATCGCAGCATCCATCGCTGCCCTGATGATGAACCCATATGTAATGGCGAAGGAATTGCCTGAAAACCTTCAAAAATTAGTCAACGATCCGAATTTTACTTATGCGCCTCTCTGGGCAGTGCTCCTGGTGACGCTGATCGTTTCCGCCCTATGCGGCTTGTGGAACGGGATATTGGTCGCCTATGCAAAAATCCAGCCGATGGTGGGCACATTGATCTTGATGATCGCCGGCCGCGGTATTGCCCAGTTGATCACGAACGGCATCCGAATCCAGATCTTCTATGAACCCTATGCTTTCATTGGAAATGGCTGGATCATCCTGCCATTTCCCTTGTATATTGTGATAGCAGTGTTCACACTGCTCTGGCTTTTTACCCGCAAAACTTCAATTGGTTTGTTTATTGAATCAGTGGGCGTGAATGCCCGTTCTAGCTATTTCAGCGGCATTGATGAAAAGAAAATCAAATTGCTGGCCTATACACTGTGCGGGCTTTTTGCTGGAATGGCTGGTGTGCTGGCAAGTGCAAATATTAAAACATCGGATGCCAATAACATCGGTTGGGCGCTTGAACTTGACGCCATCCTGGCGGTTGTCATCGGCGGCACATTGATGGCAGGCGGCCGGTTTTCACTGCTGGCAAGTGTCATTGGCGCGCTGGTGATGCAGGCGACGACAACTTCCATGTATGCCATCGGTGTCCCGGCAAACGCGGTTCTGGCTGTCAAGGGTGTGGTTGTTATCCTCGTGCTCCTGCTGTATTCGGAACAAGTCAGAGGCTTTGTCCGAAGATTCACCGTACAGAAGAAAGGGGCATAACCATGAAGAAGAAAATAAATGCCTTCATTACCAATAATCGGAGATTCATTCCTGTCTTTGCAACGGCAATATTGTTCATTATTGCCTATTTGTTCGGAGCGCTTCGCTACCAAGGCATGAGGGACCCACAAATATTCCTTAATTTATTCCGCACCTCCCCGTTCCTGCTGATTGCGGCGATAGGCGGGACGTTCGTCATCCTAACCGGTGGCATTGATCTTTCAGTGAGCGGCGTGGTTGCACTGACGACGGTAGCCGCTTCCGCATTAATTCGCGCAGGCTGGAATCCGTGGGTTGTAATCCTTCTCATGCTATCCATGGGCATGGCTTTGGGCTCCATCCTCGGAACCTTCATTACGTATATGAAGGTGCAGCCATTTATCGCCACGTTGGCAGGGTTGTGGTTTGCCCGTGGAATGTGCTTCTTTATCAGTGATGACGCGATCGCCGTTGACAACCGCATCTATAAGATCCTTTCGCAGACGAAAATCCTGATCCCCGGATTAAGCGATCCCGTTACGAAGGAAGGGGCTTTTATCTCTCTGCTGGTTGTTGTTGCGCTGGTGGTTTTGGCGCTGGCGATCTATATTGCCCACTTTACACGTTTCGGCCGTACGGTTTACGCAATTGGGGGCAATGAGCAATCTGCACGGTTGATGGGTCTGCCCGTGGACTCAACCAAGGTTCTCGTCTATACGTTAGCCGGATTTTGCTCGGCGCTGGCAGGCCTCACCCTGAACATTTATGTGGGTTCCGGGCATGGCCTGTATGCAACAGGTTTTGAGCTGACCGTCATTGCCGCGGTCGTGATGGGTGGGACGATGCTGAGCGGTGGTTCAGGCTATGTTTTCGGCACACTTTTTGGTGTACTCGTCCTGGGTGTCACCCAAACCCTGATCCAATTCGATGGGACACTTAGCTCCTGGTGGACCAATATCGTTGTGGGCGCGCTTACGCTGATCTTCATCGGCATTCAGAGCTTTTTGGCGGCCCGGAAAATCCGGTCTGGAAGCGGAGAAAAGAAGAAGGAAAGTCTGGCTGACATCCTGCGCCGCAGTCGCAAGACGCTCTTATACGGCGTTGGTGTGATTGCCGCGATTGTCCTGATCGTGGTGGGGGTCAATGCTTTCATGCCAAATATCCCCACCAAATGCACATTAAAGCCTTTCCAGCAGGAGCAGGCTGCAGCCCTGATTGAGGGCGGAGCGGTGGTTGTCTACGAGCACAATGGCGGGTCAAGTTGCGTCGACGAGATATATGCCATTTATCCGGACGGGAGAATAACAGCTGAGGAAGGCACGAACAAACTTGAGAAGCAGGTGACCTCCGCGGATGTGGAAAAGTTGCTTGTGGATATTGCCAACCTTGGATGGTTTACGGATACGCTGTACTCCACCGAGCATGAACCTTGCGGGCAGTGCTACACCTTTTTCCTAACCGTTTCTGACCAGGGCCAGATCAAGACCGTAAAAGCCGTGAATGGCGGAACAGATACCCCACCTGACTATTGGAAGGTTATCGCGCTTATTGATGAGATCATTCCTCATTTTGGCGAATAACCAATCTGTAGACAAGGAAAAAGAGTAAGAGAAGGAAGAAAAATGAGAATTCTAAAGCCATTACTGATCCCGATCATTGCATGCATCTTGGTTCTCATCCTTGCCGCTGCCGGCTACGTAGTAGTCCCTGCCTGTGATCCTGGTGATGAGGGCCTAGGATGTGGCAGTAACGCGACAGAGGCGAAAGGCTGGATCGTCCAGGCGACGAATATTGGCATGTCGGATGCCGGGGATCTTCACATTGACCTTACCATCCTGAATGAGACTGCCGAATGGAGCGCCATGCAGGCCGTTCCGGGTGAACCGGCTGTGCTGACGACTGGCGATGGACAAAGCGTCAACTGTGATACCGTTTTTGTCAGCACGGGAGGTCATTACCTGGCTCCGGGCTTTCAGATGAAGGGTTTTACCACCGGGACCGCAGATGAGCCGATAACACAGCTTATTTATGTGGAATGCAAGGGGGCAAAAGCTGTTCCTGGCTCCAAACTTTTCATTGATGTGAGCTATGTTACCGGTCAGTACAATTATTACGATAAAACCGCCACTGAAACCGACACAAAGCTGGAAGTGAACCTTGACCAGGTCGCCACCGGTCTGACGTATCCACTTGCGACGCCAGTGGAGGGTCTGATCCAGAAACTGGGCGACGCGATCACCGGACTCAACGATGTGACTCTTACCCTCATCGATGTTCAGCGCACCGAACAGGGTTTTGAGTTTCAATGGCAGGCCTACAATACGAGTGAATACCCTTCTGCCCTGCATGTCGGACCCCCGCCCGTGTTGGGCGCGGATGGCATCCTGTATGGGGTGTACCAGGACCCGGGTAGCGTATCTGCTCCCCTGACCAGTCCGGGAAAAACCACCGAGTGGACGACCACCGTCAATGTCCCAAAAGATGTCAAAGGCTTTTACATCATGGTAAGCGTAGAGACGGGCACGAGACTCTTCACGAGTTTCGCCATTGATATCAATGACAAATAGATGAATGGAAGTAAATGAAAGCTATCCGCTTGCATGGGATGGGAAATCTACAAATACATGAAGAACCTGTCCCTGTGGCTGGTGTAGGGGAGAAACTCGTTCGCATTAAGTCGGTGAGCCTATGCGGCTCGGATCTGCATTGGTTTGCTGAAGGCGGGATCGGCGACGCAAAGCTGGAACATCCGCTAATCCTGGGACATGAATTTGCAGGTGAGACGGAAGACGGTCAGCGCGTGGCAATTGACCCTGCCATCGCCTGCGGGTATTGTGAATTCTGCAAATATGGATATCCCAACTTGTGTGAAAATATCATCTTTGCAGGACACGGAAAACATGACGGCGCATTACGCGAGTACGCATCTTTCCCGACCCGATGCTTGTTCCCGTTACCTGATTCATTATCCTTCGCTGACGGCGCCATACTTGAGCCTCTGGGTGTTGCGATTCACGCCGTTGATCTCGGAAATATTAAAGCAGGCATGACGGTTGGTGTGTTTGGCTGTGGGCCGATCGGTTTGCTCATCATTCAAATGGCAAAGCTTTCAGGTGCGGCAAATATTATTGCAACAGATAAACTTCCGCATCGAGTCGAAGCGACAAAAAGATTCGGGGCGAGTCAGGCTTTTTTAGTGCAAGATAACTCACAGTTAAATGAGATTCGAGCGGCGACAAATGGGCGTGGAGTCGATGTCGCGTTTGAAGCGGCTGGTGTGCAGGAAACTGTTGACGCGTCCGTCGCCGCTGTTATCCCTGGCGGAAAAGTGATTCTGGTCGGTATTCCAGATGATGACAAAACTTCTTTTTCCGCATCGGTTGCGCGGCGAAAAGGATTGACAATAAAACTTGTGCGGCGCATGAAACACACATACCCGCGCGCGATTGAATTGGTTTCAAAAGGTTTGGTAGATGTGCGTTCACTTGTGACACATCGCTTTCCGTTGGAACAAGCCAGCGAGGCTTTTTGTGTGGCAGAGCGGCGCGAAGGTTTGAAAATTATCATTGAGGTATGAAATGACAAAATATACGATCGGTGTTGATTTTGGCACAGAGTCGGGGCGTGCGGTTCTTGTGGATGTGGCGAATGGCAAAGAGATTGCGACTGCCGTTTATCCATATTTGCATGGTGTGATTGATGAAAAACTGCCTGATACCGAAATCAAACTGGAACTTGACTGGGCATTGCAGGATCCGCAGGATTATGTGCGCGTGTTCAAGATCACAATTCCCGCAGTGCTCAAAGAGTCTGGGGTGAACCCCGCCGACGTGATTGGTCTCGGCATTGATTTCACGGCCTGCACCATGCTCCCGACGAAAGCCAATGGCACGCCGCTTTGCGATTTGCCTGAGTTTCGGAAAAATCCACATGCGTGGGTGAAACTCTGGAAGCATCATGCGGCGCAATACGAAGCCGATATCATCAATGCGACCGCGCACAAAATGGGCGAAGGCTGGCTGGGTCGTTACGGCGGCAAGATTTCATCTGAATGGTTTTTCTCAAAGGTATTGCAGATCGTCAATGAAGCGCCTGAAATTTACAACGCGGCAGATCGTTTGCTGGAGGCGGCAGATTGGGTCGTGTGGCAACTCACAGGCAGGGAGACGCGCAACAGTTGCACGGCTGGATATAAGGCGCTGTGGTCGAAGGGAGATGGGTTTCCATCAAAGGAATACTTCGCCGCTCTCAATCCGAACCTTGGTTCTGTTATCGAAGAGAAGATGTCCACCGATATCATTCCCGTTGGGCAGAAGGCTGGCGGATTAAGTGAACAAGCCGCGCAGTGGACGGGACTCAAACCTGATATTGCCGTTGCCATCGCAAACGTGGATGCACATGTGGCTGTCCCTGCCGCGACGGTGACTGAACCTGGGCGCATGGTTATGATCATGGGAACTTCCACCTGTGACATGGTGCTTGGCACGGAAGAACATATTGTCCCTGGCATGTGCGGCTACGTGGAAGACGGAATCGTCCCAGGCTTCTTTGGCTATGAAGCGGGTCAATCCTGTGTGGGCGATCACTTTGCATGGTTCGTGGAAAATGGTGTGCCTGCTGAATATGGAATCGAAGCCAACGAACGCGGCATGGATATTCATCAACTACTCGAAGAGAAAGCTGCCAAACTCAAAGTTGGTGAAAGCGGATTGCTCGCGCTGGATTGGTGGAATGGCAATCGCTCCGTGCTGGTGGATGTGGATTTGACAGGCATGATGGTCGGCATGACGCTGGCAACCAAGCCCGAAGAAATTTACCGTGCATTGATCGAAGCCACTGCCTACGGCAAGCGCATCATCATCGAAACCTTCCAGAAGAACGGCGTGCCGATCCATGAACTTGTGGCGTGCGGCGGCTTGCCTGAGAAAAATAAATTGCTCATGCAAATCTATGCGGATGTGATCGGACTGCCGATCAAGGTCAGCGCTTCGAAGCAAACTCCTGCTTTAGGGTCGGCGATGTTTGGGGCGGTCGCGGCAGGCAAAGGCCTGGGCGGATACGATTCCATTTACGAAGCGGCCAAGGTCATGGCACATCTCAAAGATGAAGTTTATCTCCCCAATCCTGAAAATCAAAAAATGTATGAAAAGATATATGCAGAATATGTCATCCTGCATGATTATTTTGGGCGCGGCGCGAATGATGTGATGAAGCGCTTGAAGAACATCAAGGCAGAGGCGAGGAAGTAAAAATGCTTGAACAACTAAAAAAACAATTGGTGCAATTACATCTGGAATTGCCAAAGAATAATTTAGTGATGTGGACGGGCGGCAACGTCAGTGCGCGCGACCCTAAGACAGGACTGGTAGTTATCAAAGCCAGCGGAATCCGTTACGAAGACATGCAATCTAAGCATATGGTGGTTGTGGACATCGATGGCAAAGTGGTCGAAGGTGATTTCAAGCCATCGTCTGATGTATATAGCCACCTGTATATCTACACACATCGCCCGGATGTGGGCGGTGTGGTGCATACCCATTCACGCTATGCTACTGCGTTTGCCGCAGTCGGCAAAGCTATTCCGTGCGTTCTCACTGCCATCGCAGATGAGTTCGGCGGACCGATCCCTTGCGGAGGGTTTGCCTTGATCGGTGATGAAGCCATTGGCAAAGTTGTTGTGGATAGCATTGGAAAATCGCCAGCGGTTCTGCTCAAGAATCACGGGGTATTTACCATTGGCAAAAATGCAACGGCAGCGGTCAAGGCCGCGATCATGACGGAAGATGTCGCTGCTACGGTATGGTTGGCGCTGCAAATTGGCACGCCTGATGTGATTCCGCAAGGTGATGTGGATAAATTACATGCACGCTATACCAATGTGTATGGGCAGTAAATACTGTGGACGGTAGACCGTTAGAGGATGAACCTTGACATGTTTACCGCCCTCAGTCCACTGTATTCGGTCAGAAATTAGAGCATTATAGGAGACGCAATTATGATTGATCTAAAACAATATGAAGTTTGGTTTGTAACGGGAAGCCAGCATTTGTATGGCCCCAAGACATTGGAAACCGTGGCGGAACATTCGCGCGCGATTGCCGTTGCGCTTGGCGCTTCAAAACACATACCTGTAAAAGTGGTGTTCAAACCTGTCCTCACCACACCAGAGGCGATCCGCGATTTATGTTTGGAAGCCAATTCTTCCAAGACCTGCATTGGTCTTATTACATGGATGCACACTTTCTCTCCCGCCAAAATGTGGATTGCCGGGTTGACTCTCCTCAAGAAACCATTTGCACATTTGCACACTCAATATAGCCGCGAGATTCCGTGGTCAACGATCAATATGGACTTCATGAACTTGAACCAGTCCGCGCATGGCGACCGTGAATTTGGTTTCATCGGCAGCCGCATGAGACTGGAGCGCAAGGTTGTTGTCGGTCACTGGCAGGATGATGATGTGCAGACGCAGTTGGGCGTGTGGGCGCGAGCCGCGTCTGCATGGGCAGACTGGCAGGGCGCGAAGGTCGCGCGCTTTGGCGATAACATGCGCGATGTAGCCGTGACCGAAGGCGATAAGGTTGAGGCGCAGATTCAACTTGGATATGATGTCTACGGCTATGGGGTGGGTGACCTGGTCAAGGCGGTCAACGAAGCCAGCGATGCCGATGTCGAAAAGATGGTGCTGGCATATCTCAACGAATACGAGATCGTCCCCGCATTGAAGTTTGGCGGAGAACAGCACGCCTCTCTTCGTGAGGGCGCGCGCATCGAAGTCGGGATGCGGAACTTTTTACAGGCAGGCAATTTTAAAGCCTTCACCACAACCTTTGAAGACTTGCATGGTCTGGCGCAATTACCGGGATTGGCTGTCCAGCGTTTGATGCGCGATGGCTATGGTTTCGGCGCAGAAGGCGACTGGAAGACCTCTGCCCTTGTCCGCGCGATGAAGGTGATGAGCGCGGGCTTGAAGGGCGGCGTCAGTTTTATGGAAGATTACACCTATCACTTCAGCGCCAGCGGTGACAAGGTGCTCGGCGCGCACATGCTTGAGATTTGCGAGTCGATTGCCGCGAACAAACCCAAGTTGGAAATCCTGCCGCTCTCCATCGGCGGCAAGGCTGACCCCGTGCGCCTGATCTTTGACTCGAACATTGGCCCCGCAATCGGCGCATCCATCATGGACATGGGGCAACGCTTCCGCATGGTTGCCAACGTCGTGGATGTTGTCCCGACCGATGAGCCGCTTCCCAACCTGCCCGTGGCGCGCGCTTTGTGGCTGCCTCGCCCGAATCTCAAAGTCGCTGCTGCCGCGTGGATCTATGCCGGCGGCGCACATCACACCAGTTTCAGTTACTCAGTCACCGCCGAACACTTGCAGGACTTTGCTGACATGGCAGGCATCGAGTTCCTGGTGATCGATGAAAATACCAAAGTACAGGAATTCAAGGAAAAACTGCGTTGGAATGACTTGTACTACCATTTGAACAAAGGGCTGTAATTTTTTACCACAAGGGGTACAAAAGGTCACAAAGGTTTTTCCTTCGTGTACCTTTGTGACCCTTTGTGGTTGAAAGGAAGAAATCATGCAATATCGTGAGCTTGGACGTACGGGCTGGAAAGTTTCAACCGTCTCTTTTGGTGCCTGGGCAATTGGTGGTTCATGGGGCAACGTAGACGATAAAGACTCACTTGCCGCCCTGCACCGTTCCATTGACTTGGGTGTCAACTTTATCGATACTGCCGACGTTTATGGCGATGGTCGCTCGGAACGTTTGGTGGCGCAACTACGTAAGGAGCGCAAAGAGACCGTCTACGTGGCGACCAAGGCTGGGCGGCGGCTTGATCCGCATGTGGCAGGCGGATACAGTCGGGCGAATCTCACCGCTTTCGTGGAGCGCAGTCTAAAAAATCTCAACGCCAAAGCCATTGACCTCTTGCAATTACATTGCCCTCCGACTGAAGTTTATTACATGCCTGAAACCTTTGGTGTACTGGACGACCTCGTCAGGGCTGGTAAGTTGCGCCATTACGGCGTGAGTGTTGAAAAGGTGGAAGAAGCGCTCAAAGCCATTGAATATCCCAACGTGCAGACGGTGCAGATTATTTTCAATATTTTCCGCCAGCGTCCAGCCGAGTTATTCTTTGCAGAAGCCATCCGCCGCAAGGTTGGAATTCTGGCGCGTGTGCCGCTAGCCAGCGGAATGTTGACTGGTAAATTGACAGCTAAATCCAGTTTTGAAGCGGACGATCACCGCGCCTACAACCGTCAGGGGGAATCTTTTGACCGCGGCGAAACCTTCTCAGGTGTGGATTATGAAACTGGTTTGAAAGCCGTTGATGAACTGCGCGCGCTTGTCCCTGCTGGCTGGACGATGCCGCAATTCGCCCTACGCTGGATTCTGATGTTCGATGCTGTGACCTGCACCATTCCTGGGGCTAAGAATCCCGCCCAAGCCGAGGACAATGCCAAATCTGCCGACCTGCCCGCGCTGGATACTGCCACCATGGAAAAAATCTGCGCGGTTTATGATGCCAGTATCCGCAATCTGGTGCATCACTATTGGTAGCCTTTGCTTTTGAAATAACAGGATCATCATGAATAAACGCATTTTCAAAAACGATTTTTTACAAATCGAATATTTAACAAATTCACAACGGATCACTGGACTTGTACCCACTGGCAAACCCAACCTGTTGGCTGATCTAAGTAATCTTCCGCCAATCCCTACACCATACGGCGACTTTTATTTTCGCGGCGGACATCGTCTATGGCATGCCCCCGAAGCCCTGCCGCGTACTTATATTCCAGATGTGGGGGAGATGGCGATCACTGACCTGCCTGATGGTGTGATGCTTGAAACTCAAACTGAGCCAGGTACAGGAATTCGCAAACGAATTGAAATTAGGCTTGCCGCAGATAAGCCCTCTGCAACGTTAACCCATACACTCATCAATGATGGACTATGGCCTGTTGAGTTGTCTCCGTGGGCAATTACTCAGTTTCGTTTGGGCGGTACGGTCATTTTGCCGATGCCCGTTGGAAACGCCGATCCGGCAGGAATGCTTCATAATCGTCAATTTTCTCTCTGGCCTTATACGCGCATCAATGATCCGCGTGTGATATGGGAGGATAGTTTCATCCTGCTCAAGGCGGATGCCGCCATACCCCCGTTTAAGTTGGGTTATTTTAATTCGCATGGTTGGTTGGCGTATTGGGTGGACGGGGTCTTGTTCCGTAAAACATTTGAAGTGCATGCCGGGTTGTCTTATCCTGATAATAATTGCAATGCAGAAATCTATTGCGGTGATCAGTTTGTGGAACTTGAGAGTCTCTCCCCGCTTAAGATACTGAACCCCAGCGATTTGGTGATACATACCGAGACATGGGATGTTCTTGATGGAACGGATTCCATGCCAGAGAAAATTCGGCAAGCGTTGAACACCTCATAAAAACAAATCATATTCTGCTTATTTTGATGCCTTGCCACATGCTATTGCGTAACACTCAAGGCGGCTCCGGTTTGCGAAAACAAAAAAAATCACCCGAAGGTGATTCTTTTTTGTGCCCCCAAGCGGACTCGAACCGCTGTTTGGGCCTTGAGAGGGCCCCGTCCTGGGCCACTAGACGATGGGGGCGTTAGCGGGCGATATTCTATCATCCCAATTTTGAATCGTCAACAAGAAAGACAACGATTTCTTTCGGGCCGTGAACTCCAATTGTGAGCGTCATCTCAATGTCAGCGGTTCGGGATGGACCTGTGACCAGTACCGCGTTGGACGCGTTCTGCGTCGCCGCGAGTGCATCGGGCAGGTCCGCGACGAGTTGGCTGGCGCGCAAAACGACGAGGTGGACCTCGGGCAGGAGCGAGGCCTTGAGTGTTTCGCCCTCGTCGAGGAGGAGTATCGTCCCTGTGTTGGCGATGCCCGCCGCGCAACCCGTCAAACCGAATTTGATTTCAGGATTT
>JAYRVQ010000557.1:0-2455 GCA_041918465.1 Anaerolineales bacterium | reverse complement strand
GTGTGTTTTTTCGGGAGCGGGAAGCAGTTCCGAGGAAACGCCTGCCTCCTGAAGTGTCTTAACAAATTGCTCCGAGAAAAAGACGCGGCTTTGCTTTTCTCCGGTATATGCGATCAGGAATGGAGGAATGTTTTTATCCGCTTCCGTATGCCATTGCGGTGACATGGTTTTCCAAAATTCAGGATCGTCGCCGAAGGTTTTCCAATACACCTCGCCTTGTTCGGGTGACAGGTTAGACATTAATTTGAACATGTCGTATGCCTGTGTGTCGAGCGAGACGATCCCCGCGAGATCCGCCAATTCCAGCCCTTCTGTTTGTAGATAGGATTCGTCTGTGCCGAGCAACGAGACGAGATGTGCGCCAGCGGAATGTCCCATCAGGAACAGACGCGAGGCGTCCCCGCCGTATTGGTGGATGTTCTGTTTCATCCAGGCGACGGCGCGCGCCACATCCGTCATTTGCTGGACGATATCCACTTCCGGGATAAGGCGATAGTTTACTGAGACGAAGACAAATCCCCGCGCGTTGAACGCGGTGGGTTTGGCGTTGACGCTGGACTTGTCGCCGCGAACCCATCCGCCGCCGTGCACGAAGATCAGCACGGGATGATCGTTGCCGGTTAGCGGGTAAATGTCGAGGCTGAGCAATTCGCCCCGGGAGGCAGGCTCATCGCTGTAGCGAATGTCGAGGATCGGTTCTGTAGATTCTACCCTCGGCTGGGCTTCGGGCGGGACGGGCGAGGGTGTGATTTCCGCGTCCGGCGTGGAGGCAGGCGGGAGGTCCGCGGCGAGGCGGCAGGCTGTCATCAAAATCAGGAACGCGAACGCGGCGGAGATGATCTGTTTCATTGGCAGTCCTTTCAACCGAATTATGCCACGCCATGATTATCGCAAGGTAAGTCAGTTGTAAAAAAATCGGCAAATCACGTTACAATTGCCCCCATGCCAAAAACCATCAACGTGCTCTTCCTCGCGGCGGAAGCCGAACCATTTGTTAAGGTCGGCGGACTGGGCGACGTGGCAGGCGCGCTCCCGCGTGCCCTGCGGAATTTACCTGCCGACGTGCGGGGCGATTATGTCCTGGATGTGAGGCTGGCCCTGCCGCATCATAGCGTCATCAAAGCGGACGCGCGTCCCCTCGCCATTTTTCCGCTCGAACGCAACGGGCAGGACGTGACCGTGCAGGTTTCCGAGGCCATCCTGGACGGAATGCCCGTCTATTTGCTTGGCGGCGGACCGATCACCTCGGTGGGTGGTGTCTATTCATCCAATCCCGTGCTCGACGCGGATAAGTATTCCTTCTTTTCGTTGGCCGCGCTCGAATTGCCGCGCGTCCTCAACTGGAACGTGGACATTCTCCACGCCCACGACTGGCATACCGCGCTGGCCGCCTATGCTCTGTTGCTTAAACGCTGGGCGGGTGGCATGGCAGGGACGGCCTCGGTGCTGACCCTCCACAATCTCCCCTTCATGGGCGCGGACGTGACCGAAATCCTCGCCTCGTACAATCTGCCTATCGCACAGTCTGACATGCCCGATTGGGCGCGCGCGCTTCCACTGCCTCTGGGCCTCTTCTCTGCCGATGCGGTTGTCGCGGTCTCGCCCACCTATGCGCGCGAGATCCTGACACCCGAATTTGGTTGCGGACTTGAAGATTTCATCCACCGCCATCGCGAAGTCCTGCGCGGCATCCTGAACGGGATCGACGCCGAAGCGTTCAACCCGCTCACAGACGCGGCGATTCCATTCCAATTCACCGCTGAGAATCCCGCCATCCGTGAGAAGAATAAAACTGCATTGCAGGAAAAACTTGGCTTGCCCGTGGACCCCGTCACACCGATGATCGCCATGGTCGGGCGCATGGATCATCAAAAAGGTGTGGACCTGGCGCTTAACGTTTTGCAAAAATTGACAGATATTCCCTGGCAATTTGTCCTGCTTGGCACAGGCGATCCTGCGTTGGAGGAATCAGCCCGTAAACTGCAAACGGAATTTCCGGGTCGGGTGCGCGCTGAACTGCGTTTTGACGGCGCGCTGGCGCGTCATATCTACGCGGGCGCAGACATGCTCCTGATGCCCTCACGCTATGAACCCTGCGGCCTCGCGCAGATGATTGCCATGCGCTACGGATGCCTGCCCATTGTCCATGCCACGGGCGGCCTGAGCGACACCGTCACCGATGAAACGGGATTCCGCTTCAAGTCCGCAACGCCGCGCTCTCTCCGCACTGCGTTGGTCAAGGCGCTGGCCGTCTATGCCGACCGCGAGCGCTGGCGCGCCCTCCAGCAGTCTGCCATGCGCGCTGATTTTTCGTGGCCGAAATCTGCACAGGAATATTTTGAACTTTATCAATCCCTCTTGGAAAAGGAGAAATGACGGTCGTCTTTCAAAGTGACTGGCATTTCAAAACAGCCATGACCTTCCAGCGCTCCAGCGGCATCATCCTTCATCCCCC
>JAYRVQ010000556.1:0-10505 GCA_041918465.1 Anaerolineales bacterium | reverse complement strand
TTTGAATCGCTCGGCACAGGACACGAGTCGCCATTTCGGCTTCCGCATCTCGCCAATTTTTATCCCTGGCTCGATGAAGTCGGATTCCAAAATACTTGGATCCGCACCGATTACAAATTTGAGTCCCTCAAAGAAGCCGAATACCTCTCGCTCTTTTTCTTTGGCGACGAGATGGGGGACAATGTGGTGAAAAACAACTGGGTGATTTTGCCCGAATGTACGGGCGTGTGGTGGAGAAATATCGAAGGATGAAGGATGAAAGGCCGTCTGGATGCAGGCGGCTTTTTTTATTTGGGGAGGCATGTAAAACAAGTCTATAGACTTGTTTTACATTGACCTCTTGACAAATCGGGACAGATGGATATAATACAAATAACTTTGTAACACAAAGTATATTGCAAAATAGAGAAAAAGGAAAATATTATGTCTCAAAATCTCGATCTCAAAGCCATTGAACAAAAGGCGTTCCGATCTGTTCATCAGGATGGGCTGTGGGACATCTACCTAGGTGGGTTGCTGTTGGCACTTTCCCTGACGTTTGCCATTCCTGAAAGTGGGGAAGGGGAGTTGACCTACATCGGGCTGGCCTTGCTGGGTGTGCTGGTCATGTTTTCCATCTTCCAGTTGGGCAAGAAGTACATCACCGTGCCGCGCATGGGACAGGTCAAGTTCGGCGCCGAACGCCAGAAGCGCAAGGCCACGCTGGCCTGGGTCATGAGCGCCTTCGTGCTGGTCACGCTGGGAATATTTCTGTTCGGCCTGTACGTTTGGAACGCGACTGATTCCGCCAACCCCGTGGAGTTGAGCCTGGCCCCGTCACTGGAGCGCACCATCGTCGCTGCCATCTCTGCCTTGATCGCGGGACTCTCCACCGTCGTGATTTCCTACTTCAAGGAATTTACCCGCGGCTACTACATCGCCCTGTTGATGGCGCTCGGCTTCTTCTTCACACTTTGGCTTGACTCCACTGTCCCGATGATCGCGGCGGGTGCGCTGATCCTCCTGCCTGGACTGATCATCTTCATCATCTTCCTGCGCCAGCATCCGCTTCCGCCGCGGGAGGGATAGCCATGACCACTCCCGAAATGTCCGATAGCCTGGCCGCGCTCACCGACATTGACCGTCTCATCCATGAGCCAGCCCGCCTGCAAATTGTCGCCCTGCTCTACGTTCTTGAAAGTGCGGACTTCGTCTTCCTTTCCCAGCAGACAGGATTCACCTGGGGCAATCTCTCGGCGCACGTGACGAAACTGGAGGAAGGTGGCTACGTCAAAGTGGAGAAGGGCTTTAAGGGCAAACGTCCGCAAACGATGTTGAGCCTCACTGCCAAAGGACGCAAAGCCTTCAATGCCTATCGCCAGTCCATGAAACAGATGTTGGATGATTTGCCTGAATGAACCAAACGAGCCTCCGTGATGGAGGCTCGTTTGCTCAATCTCGCAAGGATAGTTGTATAATATCCGCAGGTGAGCCCGACATGACGTAACCCAAACATCTCCCTATTAGATGCAGATAAATCAAATTAAAGCCGTATGGGCGAATCGCGCCTGTTGGCTAATCCTCACTGCATCGAAAAGGAGTTAGAAATGGACAGAATCAAGTTCGTCGTGGAAGATTTCGTGGACACCGAGGCGGGATATCGTTTTCCAACCATCAACATCTACATCAACAACCGCAATCTGATCGAACTCGTAACCGATATCGAGCAACGGCGCAACCCGCCTGACGGGGAACTCGTTCGACAAGGCTATATTGGTTTTCGAGCCGATGCGTATGAGTGGTTCCGCGCCGAGATGTTGGCCGAGCATGGAAATCCAGACAGCGTTCTACTCACTTGCACATGCGGAATTTCCGAATGCAGTTGCATCACCGCCGAGATCTCGCTTCAATCAGAGACGGTGATTTGGAGCGCCATCCAGAATCCTATCTATTCATCAAGGGACTCTTGGGCACACTGGATCGGCGAAAATGACGTAGCGGTCGCGTGGAAACCCGTGGATTACTCCGAGCTCGGTGTTTTCGTCTTCCGCCGTCAGCCATACGATCAGGCGATAAATGATCTGGCACGTAACTGGCGGATTGGTCGTTCGCCGCGAGCCATTCCTCCTCGCTTGGTACGCTAAACAAAAAAGAGCCTCCGCAACGGAGGCTCTTCGCTACTCTCTTTCCTCTGCTCTCTACTATCTCTTCCTGAACCCATTCTTTGCCGCCATCACCAATCCGACCACGATCAACACCATGCTCCCGCCAGCAAAAACCCATTTGATCATCGTGATGATGGTTGTCAGCCAGGCCAGCACCGAGGGTTGACTCGGCCACATGCTGAGCATCGTCACGATACCGAGATTCTCCAACAGGTCGAAGAACCACGCGCCAACGGGGAACACATTCAACTTCTGCATTTTACTGTCCGATTTAAATCCACGCTGGAACAGCCACGAGATCAGCAATCCGAATGCCAGCGTGTAAATGATGGGGTAAATGATGTCCACCGTCAATTCCACGTTGCGATAGAACGGCCGCCCGAATTCACCATAGCGTTCGATCATCGCAAAAGTTTTCTCAGGCGACGAAAAGAACATCAAGTCCAGCGGTTGTTCGAGTCCCGTGCCGCTCTTCATCAGCCCGCCGATCAACGGCATGACGAAGCCCATGAAGAACATATCCAACAGCATCAAAACGATTACCAGCCAGCCTTTTGCCCAGGCATGAAACTTTTTCGAAATCCCGTTCAACATTTTTCCTCCGATAAGTTTGATTTCTGTTCAAAACCCTGCGCGACCCGCAAAGTTGCTCAAGTATAATTTGTCCGATGCTCAATTATCGAATCGACGGGGACGGACCGCCGCTCCTGCTTTTACATGGCTTTGGGATTTCTTTCAATATTTGGACGGAACTGGCCCCGCGCCTGCGCGGACAGTTCCAGCTGGTGACCGTTGAACTGCCTGGCGTCGGTCTTTCGCCCGTCCCGCCTCCCGCTCAACCTTATCTGGCCGCGGCCGTGGACGCGTTAGACTCCCTTCGAGATTCCCTTTCCATCCCGCGCTGGAGCGTGATCGGCTATTCGTCAGGTTCGCGCGTCGCGGAAGCCTATCTCCAATCCCACGCGGAACGCGTCGAGCGCGCTGTTTTCCTGGCTCCCGCGCACACCACCGCGGACAAGGCTTTGGGTTTGCGTATAGCCAGCAAAGTAGACGCCAGAATTCCCGCCATTGGAAATTGGGTACTCTCTGGGTGGCGGCTCAAATTTCTAATCCACCTGCTGGGGTTCAATTTGCAGAAGACCGACCGAGTTCCGCTGTGGTATGCGGAAATTTCATCCCAACCCGTAAGCGTTCTCAAATCCACTCTGCGCTCCCTGCCCGATTTTGGTGCGCGCCAATTCGATATTCCCGCCGAAATTCCCGCGCTCTTTGTGTGGGGACGCGAAGACTTGATCACTGCCACACCGCGCAGGCCATCGGCAAGCGATGTGATTATTCACGCCACACACAGCGCTCCGCAGACCAGCGCGAGGGAAGTAGGGAATGTGGTATTGAGGTTTTTGAAGTAAACAGGTTTATTGTGGGGCGGGAGGTATCCCGCCAAATCACTGTTAGCGGAATGTCATTCCGCTCCACGCTGTTTACTCAAACACCGCATTTGCTTTCTCTGCCAACGTATCTTCAATTCTTTTTTTGTGATGACCGAGCATTTCCATCCCCTCTATTTCCTCCAATGAAAAATAACCGAAGTCGCTGGTCTCGTCGCTGAGACCGAGCGTTCCGCCTGTGATCTCCGCCTCGAAATGGATGGCGATGATCTGCACCTTGTTCCCGTCCGCGTACATGACCAATTGATTTGGGTCGCTGTAGACTCCCACCAACCGCGTCACACGGACGCGCAACCCCGTCTCCTCGAAGACCTCGCGGACGGCGGTTTCCGAGGGCGATTCGCCCGCGTCCATGCCGCCGCTGGGCAGGCACCACTGTCCGTTGTCGAGACGGCGCGTCAGCAGGACTTTCCCCTCGTTGTTGATGATAGCCGCCGAACAGCCGACGCGGATTTTCCCTTCGCGACCCAGTCGGTCGCCGTAGAGAATTTGAGTCATGGTTCCCTCCAATAATTCCGTCATTGCGAGCGTTCGTTGCAAAGCAATCTCCGCGTGAGACGAGGAGATTGCTTCGTCGGGTCTAGATGCGCCCGAAGATCACGGGCTACTCGACCCTCCTCACATGATGGAGATAACTATTTGATAAACGTCCCGTTACGCAATTCTGCCAATGTCTGCTGAATTTCCTCAACTGTGTTCATGACGAATGGTCCGTAGGGGACGATGGGTTCGCGGAATGGCATCCCTGCGATGAGCATGAATCGGACTCCCGATTCGGTTTCCACCTCGATCTGGTCGCCGTCGCCGAACGCGATCATGCGGACGGATTCTACTTCATCGCCTGAAAATTTTCCGCGGCCTTCGAAGACGTAGGCCAGCGCGGTGTGTCCGCTGGGGATGGGGCAAACGAATCTCGAAGCGGCGGCCAGCCGAACGTCCAGATAAAGAGGCGAGGCGGAGATTTCAGTCACGGGGCCGCGCGTCCCGTTGAAAGTCCCCGCCACGACGCGGACGGTCGCGCCGTCCTTTGTCGTGGATGGAATCGTCGCGGCGTTCACTTCCTGATAGCGCGGCTGTCCCATCTTTTGGGCGGCGGGCAGGTTCACCCAGAGTTGGAAGCCGTAGATGACGCCGCTCTGCTCACTGCGGCGGGGCATTTCTTCGTGGAGGATGCCGCGGCCGCTGGTCATCCATTGCACGTCGCCCGCGCCGATGAGGCCGCTGTTGCCGAGGCTGTCGCGGTGTTGCACCGAACCTTCGAGCATGTAGGTGACGGTTTCGATGCCGCGATGCGGGTGCATGGGGAAGCCGCGGATGGGACCTTCGACGGGGTCGTTGAAGGCGAAGTGGTCGAAGAGCAGGAAGGGATCGTATTCGTTGGAGGCGCGCGGGGCGATGGAGCGACGCAATAAAACGCCCGCGCCTTCGAGCGCGTATTGAGGTTCGATAATGTGGGAGATGGGTCGGGGGTTCATGCAGATTGGATGAGGCGGAGGGGGTGTGTATTACATTTTTGGTCTCAGGATGATTTTAGTAACTAACGTTTATTTCATCAAGAAACAGAGTTTGGCCTGGCTTTACTGTAAATATATCTTTTCCTGTTTCGTAAAATGCGACAACTTGATTTCCCGGGAGGATTACGACAATTGCCTGATATCCGCCGGGTTGTACTTCGTCAAAAATATAATAGCCGTAATTGTTAACGCCAACCCTATACTTCACACCATTGCACGGGCTGGAATAGTAAGTATATTCAATCCAACTAATAAAGGTTTGACAAATCTGTATCTCCAAGTACGCTGCTATCTTGCCCTGACGCAGTACTTTGCCTACAATCACGGCCGTTTCTCCATTTGGCGTGGGAATTTCAAACGCAAATGTTGCGGTCGGAATGGGCGTTTTTGTAGGAATCGGCGTTCTAGTCGGCGTTCTGGTCGGAGTTTGAGTTGGAGTCGAAGTTGGCGTTGCCGTAAAAGTTGCAGTGGGAGTCGAAGTCGGCGCTGCCGTTTGGGTTTGGGCTTGCGCCATGGCCGCGGTCGCAGTCATCTGCTTGGCGGATGGGCCGCAACTCGTCAATAAAAGGGCGATCAGAAGAACGTGTGTAAACTTCATGGCGATACTCCTTTTGGGATTGACAGTCAGTGACTTATAGTTCTCACCTCAAGAAAGACTCACCCTAGTCAATGGGTTTGGATTCTCAACCAGTAAGCGCCTGGTTTTTTGGGTGCGGAAATCCGTAATATATATGTGCCTTCAATCGATGGATTGAACTCGAAACCCGAGCTTTTCTTTGGGCATTTGTCAAGATCGTAACCAACTGTATGCCCTTCAATAACTCTTCCACTAGTATCGAGGATACTAATTTGTGGACACGCCTTGCCGTCGTTCTCAATGATGATGGTAATCCCTCCCGTTTTATATGGAGGGGTGAACTGATAGGAGAACTGCCAATTATGAGATTCTGAAGTGTTGCTAATAATGCCCGTAACAGGCACGTCACTTTCAAGCAATCCGCAGCCAGTTGTTTTTAACCCATCCCCACCATCTAATAACGGTACGGCACATGTACTGACAGGCGTGGCGTTACCCTGTTTCCGCATGGTTGGATAGGAAGCGCTCATCCAATAAGAACCTACGTTAATTAAGATTATGGGAATTATAGGAAGCAGAGAAACATAAACAGCCAATTTTTTATAATTATTTTTCAGGGACCATATTCCAAAACTTGATACAAGACAGACAATCGGGAATGAGATCAAACTGTAAATAAACAAGTTATTCGCATCCCAATTGGGCGAGGGTGAGTCAAAAAACACAATTAAAGTTCCTACTGGACAGATTGCCAGAATGCCTATCGCACCCAGAAGCTTATCGGCATTATCAAGCCAATATTTTTTTTTCACCTTTTCGACGATCATTTGTAGGCTCCTGACTATGTTTTGCTTGAGATAAACGCCTAACGATGTGCGTTATACCCCTGGGGAGCACAGATGTGTCTCGACACAGCGCTGCTAGTCTACAACCAGGCGGGCAAGGACTCTGCTTGGGAGCGAAAAAAACAGATACCGGTGTCTTGACAAGCTCGACCGGAAATATGAGATACATTTTTAAAAGCCCAAACTGTTCGACATGAAGAAGGGGACCATACTGAGTATCTGAAAAATCACATACTCGTTTGCTGGTGATAAAAAGATGCTTGCTGCTGAATTGGTTAGGAAGGCGATAGTTATACCTACTGCTATCCACCATTGGCGCGTCACTAGAAATACTATCAATGCAATAACATTTATCGGGAGCGGCGCGAGAAAGCACAAAAGAAAGCCGATTGCCGATGCCTCCATTTGCGGACTCATCTTGTTGATCATTGTCGAGGTTATTCCCCAATAGAGACCGTGAATCGCGAACCAGCCAACGAATCCAATGAGAAGACCGCGAATGATTTTTGTGTTTGAGGTGTTCATTTCGCCTTTACCAATCACAAGCATCCAAGGACGCCGATACCCAAACAGGTAAACAAAAAGGTTGGAATTGTTATAATGAGCATCAATAAAATGATTGCCCTTGCTGCCTGATTTAGAAACTTGTGTTGTATTTTCACACTCGAATTCCATCTCCATCATAGAGCGCCGAATAAAGCCAGCCATACAAAGAAGATCCACCAAATGCCTGCGGCCATAATATTTACTCCTTTCTTTCTGTGTCAAACAGGAAGAAGTCCAATCAACTTCTGGAAAACAACATTAAAACTGTTTTATGTGTCTCAAAAATGGGCAATGAACATTAACCAATTAAAGTTCCCGCTATCAAGATAACAACTAAAACCCAGATGATTGCCAGAAAACCTGGAGATAGAGCCCCAAGAATCGCTCCAATCCACATTGCCCGCAAAGTCTTTTTTCTGGATTTGCCAATCATTGCTCCAACAACGCTGAGTAGTATTTCCCATCCAGCAAAAGCAAGCCGCCCTTGGTTATCAAAAAGATCCATTGAGTAGGCGAAGGCAAAGACTAATCCAGTTGCCGGTACGCCAATCATCGTGCCGATCCCGATAGCCTGCCAATTTGCAACGGCTTGCGTTTTCATTGTTTCCTCGGACTTGTGTTGAACCTGTGTTTTATTGACAGACAAGATGAACTTATTTATTGTTGAAGGACAATCATTACAGCGCACAAGACAACGACTAACAAAATCAAGCCTGCCAATATCCATCGGGTTCGTTTACTCTGAGGGGATACGGGAGTAGGGTTTTTGTTAAATACCATTCCGTTTCCTACGATGATATTTGACCCAGTAACAGATCCGCCGATAGAAATGACCGCCTTTACAGGCGCGCGACCAATTTTCTCTCCTGGCAAATACTTCGTGTTACAGTGCGGGCAATTGAACGTCTGATCGTTTACTACGATAACGGATTCGCCAGCCTCAACAACCCGGGATTTTTCAACCTCAAGTTTTCCGCCACATTGTGTGCAAATTAATGGAATCAGCATATAAGGCTCATCATCATTTGTCTAGAGACTGGGCGTTTGCGTATTACAGCGGAGCAAAATTGGGGTATAGAAAAATCACACGCCCG
Source organism: Anaerolineales bacterium (assembly GCA_041918465.1). Lineage (GTDB taxonomy): Bacteria > Chloroflexota > Anaerolineae > Anaerolineales > Villigracilaceae > Denitrolinea. The sequence goes on along the minus strand of JAYRVQ010000556.1, from coordinate 2,337 downwards.
CCAAGTATTTGTGAATGCTACAAATTCAGTGTACTGCTATTGTGAAAAAAGTCAATATTAGGATTTATTTCACAAAGTAAGTCTAGAATCTTGGGGGAAGATATTCGAATTAATGACGGGTATGCACCGATTAAAATCGGCTGGCTCACCCGTCACATCGAGACAGAGGATCCGCTCGCGCGGGACTGTGGACAGCCACTCGTCGAGGAAGTTTGCCAGCAGGGACGCGTCCGCGGCGGAGGCGATGTTGATGCGGTCGCGGGAGGCGAGTCTCGTGCGGATGGCTTCGTCGGAGGCGGTCAGGTGAACGATTAGATCGGGAGGCGGAAGCAGTTGGCGGGTCAGGGTGTAGAGGCGCTGGATGAGGTCAAATTCGGGGTCGCTTAGCCAGCCGCGGGCGTGGAAGAGACGCGTGAAGCCGTGGAAGTCGAGGTCGAGGCCGCCGTCCGTCAACGCGGGACGCGGGTCGAGTCGCAGGGTCCGTTCCTGTTCGGCGCGGAAGAGGAGGAAGTCGAGTTGGTTGGCGAAGGCGTAACGCGGGCTCTGTTTGAAGAGCGCCTGAAAGGGACGTTCGGCGTGGCTTTCGAGGCCGAGGGCAAAATCGCCGCGAGCCGCGAGGGCGCGCACGAGGCTGGTCTTGCCCACACCGCTCGCGCCGACGATGGAAATGAGGCGTGCCATTTAAGGCAATTGTAAGTTGATTTTCAAAAAAATGTGCCTATAATGTTTTTAGAAAACCGCCCCAACGCAAGCGGCCCGAACTCTGGAAAGACCAAAATCAAAACGGTCTTCGTCTGATTCTTTTGGAATCAGGGCAGGTGTGGAGGGTCCGTAAGCGGCGGGTGGCAAGACAACTGAATAGTTCGGTTGTCGCCCCGTGGCTGATTCAGCCACGGGGCTTGTTTTACTGTGAGCGATTACGGACAAACTTGCAGCCAGGCATCGAGATCGCGGTTTTTGAGAATCCCACTCAAGCCCAATGAAGAGGCCTGCTGACAGAACAAGTTAAAGTTTATACCTGTATCGGTGTATTCCACTGCGAAGACGGGTTTGCCCGCCGCGGTGAAGGGGGACAGGTCTGCGCACCAGCCCTGATGGTAGCAGTCCTCGGTCAATCCCCAATCGAAATAGGTCAGCAAATCGGCTAATTGTTCGGAATCGTTTTTCAGTCCAATGGAAAGGCCGCGCGCGTGGGCTTCGTCCGCCAGCCAGATGTTGAAAGTCAACTGGTCTTGATAAGTGAGCGGAAAGCCTGTTGGATTTAAATAGCCGTTGATGTTATCGGGGTCCACGCCGTCGAAACCTTTGGCGCGGCAGAGGTCCAGACGGGCGCGCAGGATCGGCGCCAGCAGGTCAATGCGGCGGATGTCGAGCCAGCGCTCGCCCGGCCAGCCGATGTAGTTGTTGCCCAACACGATGGCTGGAAATTGATTTGCGTCTGGCGTCCAATTTTCCCAGGCGCCGGCATTGATGTAGCATATCGTTTTGCGTCCCTGCGCGTGGAGTGCGGCCACCTGCGCGGCGGTGGTTTCGAACATGTCGAGATTGTAAATGTCCACGTTTTTGGATGTATCAAGCGCGTCCGCATATTGGATCTGGATGGTATCGCCGACTGCCGGATTCCATCTCGTCAGTGACAGGTTGGCCTGTCCCGAGTTGGGGTCCATCATCAGGCTGGAAATGTCCACGGCCTCGAAGTCATCGCCGGTCAGCGCATCCAGCGTGTGGAGCAGGTTGTTGTCCCAGCGCTCATCGGGCGCGCCACTCACGTACCAGTCTGAGCCGTTGTCTGCCACGATGATTCCATAAATTTTCATGGTTTGCAAGATTACTTGCATCTGCGGATCAAATCCGCTGATATCGTAATCGGCCTTCAAGCGGAAGCGCGCACCCATCGGCGGGACGTTTGGGTCGGTGTTGCTGGATGCAAAATGTCGCGCAGGCCACAGGTACGCCTGCTGACTTGTGTTAATCGTGAAGCGGATGGCGTGATTGATCTGACCTGCCGCCACCTCGTCATAACGAACGAGTCCGGGCAGGATGGGCAGGCCTGCCGCGTCGGCTGACGTCCATCCATCGGGACGGAGCGCGTGCGAGTTCAGGTCCCAGATCGCGCCTGATCCCGCGTACCATGTCGCGCCAACCTTGTGGGCGTGGTACAACTCGTACAGTTTACACTCGCCCTGCCGAACGATAAGGATATGGTGGTCGCTCCCGTATTCGATGTTGGGGATGGACGGGATCGGATACGGCCCCGCGTCCGACTCGTCGCCGTACTCATCGAACACCACGTTGATCGCAGGTTGCGCGGCAGGCACGATGTTGAGCGGGATGCCG
>JAYRVQ010000555.1:0-3049 GCA_041918465.1 Anaerolineales bacterium | reverse complement strand
TGATCGAAATCGGAAGTTTCTCAGCCGAAGGTTCCACCTCGGAAGGGAAGCGTGACGTCCGCAAGCCTGTGCAGGGCCCGACGGAATCGCTGGCAGGCTGGTTCCTGCGCGCGCCGGACGGACTGTACTTCAAATGGCTGATCGCCCAGCGCCTCGGAAAACTGTCCCGTGAACTGATCGCGTTCAACGCGCGCCAGTCCCCCCGGTCCGACCGGGACGCGCTCCACGGCCCCGGCTGGGATCCGCCCGACGAGGTCGCGGCCTACCTCGAGTCCGGCCTGAACGGGTCGTTCGCCGATTACCCGCGTCCGCGCTGGTCGTTCCAGCGTCCCGCTCCCACCCCGCTCGATCTCGATCCCGATACCGCCATTGACTACATCGAATCAAAACTGGAAAAAGCGTAGCAAAAGAAAACGGTGGTCGAGTAGCGCCGAGCGAAGCGAGGTGCGTATCGAGACCACATGAGCAAAGCAGAATTGTTATGATGGTCTCGATACGGGCGGGAGTTGCGCCCGCCCTACTCGACCATCGGTTTTAGGAGCCTTCATGACCGACATCAAAGAAGTTTCATTCCTCTCCCAAAAAGTGATCGCCGAAGTGGAGCGCGCCGTGGTGGGCAAGCGCGCCCTGCTCGAAATGGTCATGTCTGCCGCGCTCGCGGGCGGACACGTCCTGCTGGAGGATTTCCCCGGCCTCGGCAAGACGCTGGTGGCGCGCAGTTTCGCTTCGGTGCTCGGGCTGGACTTCAAACGCATCCAGTTCACGCCCGATCTCCTGCCCGGCGATATTACCGGTGGTTACATTTTCAATCGCACGAAAAATAAATTTGAGTTGCGCAAGGGACCCATCTTCGCCAACATTCTGCTGGCGGATGAGATCAACCGCGCCTCGCCCAAGACGCAATCTGCCCTGCTCGAAGCCATGCAGGAGGGACAGGTGACTCTCGAAGGCGAGACCCTGCGCCTGCCCGAACCCTTCCTCGTTCTGGCGACCCAGAACCCCATCGAATACGAAGGGACGTTCCCCCTGCCCGAAGCCCAACTCGACCGCTTCATGCTTAAGATGACGGTGGGCTATCCCTCGCTGGAGGAGGAGCGCGAAATTCTGCATCGCCGCCGCGAACGCAAACAGGACGAAGTCACGTTGCACCAGGTAGCCGACGCGAAAAAACTGTTGGCCCTGAGCGAGGTTGTCGAGACCGTCCATGTGGACGCCGACCTCGAAGGCTACATCGCCGCGCTCGTCCACGCCACGCGTGCCGACCGTCGCGCTGCCGTCGGTTCCAGTCCGCGCGGCTCGCTGTCCTTCCTCAAAGTGGCGCGCGCCCACGCCGCGCTCTCTGGCCGCGATTACATCATCCCCGATGACGTGAAACACTACGCCACCGCCGTCCTCAGCCATCGCATCATCCTGCAACCCGAATACTGGATGTCCAGCGCGGTCACCGGTGAAGTCATCGCCGAGGCCCTCCGCAAAACCCCCGTGCCGGTCTTGGGGAAGTAGGCGAGTAGACGCGTACCCATGTAAACAGATACACAGGTGACTCTACTGAAAAAAGGCAATCGCACCGCCAAGCACGCGAAGGCCGCTAAGAAAAAACAAATTCAGGGATTCGATTTCCATGAAATCCGACTCAAAGATCGATATTCTTAAAGCGCTTTTGAATTTTCTTCGCGGTAATAAAAAGTTTTTTCAGTACAGTTATAAGTGTAATTCCTAACTCCTAATTCCTAACTCGCGCCTCATGTCCCGTTCCCTCCTCCTCAGCCTGCTCACCGTTCTTCTCCTGGTCCTCGGCCTCGCCTCCCTGCGCGGCGATCTCCTCGCGCTCTCCCTGCCCTTCGTGGTCTACCTGCTCTTCGGCCTCCTCCGCATTCCGCACAAAGTCGAACTCGACGTGCGCCGCCACCTCTCCGCCGAACGCGTCTCCCCCGATCAGCCCATCACCGTGACTCTCACCCTCGCCAACCGCGGCATCTCCCTCGATGAACTTCTCGTGGAAGACATCCTGCCTGCCGGACTGCGCCTGCTCGACGGCTCCAACCGTCACCTCACGACTCTTGCCCGCGGAGAATCCCGCACCTGGACTTACACCGTGACCGGATCGCGCGGCTACTACGTTTTCCCGTCTGTCAACGTCGCTTCGCGCGACGGTTTGGGGCTGATCCAGCATACGGACGCGTTCGCGCGGCCCGGACAGTTGCTCATCCTGCCGCCCGTCCTGCGGCTCAAGCACGTCCGCATCCGCCCGCGTCGGACGCGCGTCTACGCGGGGACGATTCCCGCGCGCGTCGGCGGTCCCGGCGTGGACTTCTTCGGCGTGCGCGCATACCAGCCCGGCGATTCGCCACAACATATCAACTGGCACGTCAGCGCGCGGCAAAACGAGGAACTCTATTCCAACGAATTCGAACAGGAACGCGTGGCAGACGTGGGCATCGTGCTTGACGGGCGCGACCGCACCAATCTCTTCGGCGGCGGTCATTCCATTTTCGATCATTCCGTTCTGGCCGCGGCCGCGCTCACTGACGCGTTCCTCGCACAAGGCAATCGCGTCGGGTTACTGGTCTATGGCAAATATCTGCATTGGACATTGCCAGCCTACGGCAAACTCCAGCGTGAGAAAATTTTGCACGCGCTGGCTGGCGCGCGTTCCGGCGGCAGTGACATCTTTGCCAACCTTGGTCATCTGCCCACGCGGCTTTTCCCCGTCAACTCGCAGATCGTGGTGGTCAGTCCCCTCGTCCCTGACGATCTGGGTACGTTGATCCATCTGCGGGCGCGCGGCTTTCAGGTGATGGTGGTCAGCCCCAATCCTGTCACGTTTGAGGCGGCGCACCTGTCCAACATGGTGGAAGTTCAACAGGCGGCGCGCATCCTCAACCTCGAGCGCGATCTACTGCTCAAGCAATTGAACCGCGCCGGAATCCAAACCCTGGATTGGGATGTGTCGCAACCATTCGACCAATCTGTGCGCCATTCACTGTCCCGGCCACCGCAGTGGTTGCGGGCAGTTGGGAGTGTGCTGGCATGAAATTTGCCCTGTACG
>JAYRVQ010000554.1:0-3347 GCA_041918465.1 Anaerolineales bacterium | reverse complement strand
TGCGAACGAGAATTATTTCCCATTTTCTTCATTCTCCTATTCAATTTGTAGTAGCAAAGGGTTCTAATCTTGCCATCCAATGTGGGGAAAGCCCCCGCGAAGTAGGTTGATAAAATTATACGTCAAATATTTTGAATGGGTATAATCAGGTTGAAATGACAACAATTTGAGACCTGACATGTCTCCACAGAAGCATATTTGACCCGCGCCGATGTCCACGCAATTGCTATAACAGACGCGCGTCTCAGTGAGACATGTCAGGTCTTCTCGGCGACAACCAGAAGACCATGACACTCCCTCCCCTCATCCTCCTCGTCGGCCCGACGGCTGTTGGTAAAACAGAGATTGCTATCCAACTGGCGGAGCGTCTCAACGGCGAGATCGTCAGCGCGGATTCGCGGCTGTTTTACCGCGGCATGGACATTGGCACAGCCAAGCCCACGCGCGAGGAGCAGGCGCGCGTCCCGCATCATTTGATTGACGTGGCGAATCCTGACGAGACCTGGTCGCTGGCGCAGTTTCAGGCGGCGGCGCGGGAGGCCATCGCGGATATCCACGCGCGCGGGAAACTCCCCTTTTTGGTGGGCGGCACGGGCCAATACGTGCGCGCGGTGACGGAGGGCTGGTCTCCGCCGGAAGTAAAAGCGGATGAGCGTTTAAGGGATGCATTGGAAAAACTGTCAGAGGCAAAAGGAATATACTGGCTACACGACAGACTTAAATCTCTCGATCCTGAGGCGGCTGAGAAAATGGACGCGCGCAATGTACGGCGGACTGTCCGCGCGCTGGAGGTGATTCTCACCACGGGACGAAAATTCTCCGCACAACGCGGGCAGACAGACTCTCCCTACCGCCTCATCACCATCGGGCTGACCCGTCCGCGCCAGGAGTTGTACGCGCGCGTGGACGCGAGGATCGAGTCCATGTTCGCGTCGGGATTTGTAGATGAAGTCCGCGGTCTGCTGGAAAAAGGCTATTCACCGGACCTGCCATCCATGACGGGGATCGGGTATCGCGAATGTGTCCGGGTAGTCGAAGGCCAATTAAGCGAGGAACAGGCCAAGGTCCAGATGCGACACGACACGCGGGTCTTCGTCCGCAGGCAGGCGAACTGGTTCAAGCCGGAAGATAAGTCCATTCACTGGTTCGAAGTGCAGGAAAACACGGTCGAGGAGATTCTTAAATTCCTCCACAAACTGATTGACTTTTAAAATTTTCATGTATATACTAGATACATAATCAACCACCTATCCAAAGGAGGAGAGGCTGATATGAATGACAGACCATGGGTTAAGAATTACGATAAGGGGGTGCCAGCCACAATTGAATATCCGCAAGGGCCTGTATTCCAGTTCCTGGAACAAAGCGCCCAGAAATATCCCGACCGCGCCTGCACGATCTTTAAAGGCGCGGCGATTTCTTACAAGGAAATGAATACCATCACCGACCACATCGCGGGGGCGTTGACTGCGATGGGCGTGAAGAAGGGCGACCGCGTGGGCATCTTCATGCCGAACACGCCGCAATTCGTGATGGCCTATTTCGGGATATTGAAAGCGGGCGGCGTGGTGGTGGCGACCAATCCGCTTTACACACCGCCGGAGATCGAGTATCAGGCCAACGACTCGGGCGTGGAAATCATGTTCGTGATGACAAATTTCTACAAGACGATCAAGGCCGCGCAACCGAAAACCAAGATCAAGAAACTGATCGTCACCAACATCAAAGAAGCCCTGCCCCCAGTGTTGAAGGTGTTGTTCACGCTGGCGAAAGAGAAAAAGGCGGGATTCCGAATCGAGGGCGGGCTGGCCGAGGGCGACATCTGGTTCCAGGATCTGCTGGCGAAACACGCCAGCACGCCGCGACCGAAAGTGGAGATCGGCTCGGAAGACACTGCGCTATTCCAGTATAGCGGCGGGACGACGGGCGTCTCCAAGGCGGCGGTGGCCACGCATCTCAATGTGCTGGCAGATACGCTACAGATCAAATCCTGGATGACGAATCTGAACGAAGGGAACGAGATCGTGCTGATGGCGATCCCGCTCTTCCACGTTTACGGCATGGTGGCAGGGCTGCTATTCGGCATGGCCGCTGGCGCAACGATGGTGATGATTCCCAATGCGCGCGACATCCCGGATGTGCTGGAAAATATCCACAAGTACAACCCGACCATCTTCCCCGGCGTGCCCACCCTATATAATGCCATCAACAATCGCCCCGAGGTGAAGGCAGGGAAGATCAGCCTGCGCTCCATCAAGGCCTGTATTTCCGGGTCCGCTCCCCTGATGCGCGAGACCAAAGAGACCTTTGAAAAACTGAGCGGCGGAAAAGTTTTCGAGGGGTACGGCCTCTCCGAGGCGCCGACTGCCACACACTGCAATCCGCTCAATGGTGTAAACAAGACCGGTTCCATCGGCATGCCTCTCCCGGATGTGGACGTCAAGATCATCAGCCTCGACGATGGCGAAACGGAAATGCCACAGGGCGAGATTGGCGAAATTGCACTCAGCGGCCCGCAAGTCATGAAGGGCTATCACAACATGCCAACAGAGACCACCAATACACTCCGCAAGATGAAAGACGGAAAAACCTGGCTGTTCACCGGCGATATCGCCCGCATGGACGAGGATGGTTACTTCTACATTGTCGACCGCAAGAAGGAACTCATCAAGCCCGGCGGTTATCAGGTCTGGCCGCGCGAAGTGGAAGAAGTGTTGACAGCTCACCCGAAAGTTTTGGAGGCTGGCGTGGCAGGAATCCCCGACCCGTATCGCGGCGAGACTGTCAAAGCCTGGATTGTTTTCAAAGCCGGCGAGACGGCCACCGAGGAGGATCTCAAGGCCTTCTGCAAGGAACGGCTGGCCGCGTACAAAGTCCCCACCCACTACGAGTTCCGCCCCGAATTGCCAAAGACGACCGTCGGCAAGATCCTGCGACGCGAGTTGGTCCGCCAGCACAAGGAAGCGAATCCGTAGGAAGAACGTACACACGCGGGAACGTAACAGGAAAGAAAAAAGAGCCTTCTGGAAAATCCAGGAGGCTCTTCGCTTGTGTGCCTTTTTGTTTTATGCGATCTGCGGCGTACCGCTCTTCTTGCCGAACGGTGGCGGGAAGATGGCTTCAAACTCGTCGCGAGTGATCGTTTCCACTTCCAGAAGTTTAGTTGCCACAGCGTCAAGCTGTTCGCGATATTTTTTCAACAAGGCCCTGGCTTGCTTATAAGCCTCATCCACGATCTTGCGGACTTCACGGTCGATCTGCTCGGCCACCGCCTCGGAATAATCGCGCTGTTCGGAGATCTCGCGGCCAAGGAAAATTAATTCCTCTTTCTGGCCATAGGTCATCGG
>JAYRVQ010000553.1:0-2502 GCA_041918465.1 Anaerolineales bacterium | reverse complement strand
TACGAAGACATCGCCGTCATCGTGGACGAATCAGTGGCCGCGTCGCGCGTCGAAAGCCTCATCCGCCAGACGGGAGGCCGAAGCGTGAGCGACGTCCGCCTATTCGACGTCTATCGCGATGAAAAGATCGGCGCGAACAGAAAGTCGCTGGCGTACAGTCTGACGTATCAAGCCGCCGACAAAACGCTCACCGACGCCGAGGCCGCTCAGATTCGGAATCGCATTGTAAAGCGCCTGGAGCAAGAGGTCAAAGCGAAGTTGAGGAGTTAGCACAGTTTCGTTGTATACTTTGAAAAACCTTAACAAGGAGAATGCAAATGGACAAGAGGACCCTCGGCATTATTGCCACCATCGTGAGCGCGTTAGCCTGCGGATGCGCCGCCATCTTTGCCTGTTCATGGGGCGTGATTTCCGTTACTGGTACGCCCATCGATGTCTCAAGCAATGGACAGCAATACGTAGAAACCCTGCCCCCCACAGTGGGATATGTCTTGCTTTGCCTGAGTGTACTTTTCGTTGCTGTGCCTGTTGTGATCGGTTTTGTAACGCTTCGTAAAAAGCCCCAACCACCCGTCAACAACGAACCACTTCCCCCAACATCGTAGTAAAAAGAGCGACGGCGACCACATGGTCGCCGTCGCTCTTTAAGGTTATTGAACTGTGATGGTCAATCTCATGGTGCAGAAGTATTTTTCACCGACGTGCAACATCCACGTTGTCGTGTATGAACCGGGTGTCATGGGGGCCTGCATTTCCACCTCCAGGTTCACCGCTTTCTTTGGATCGACAAGTTTTGGAAGATCATGAGTGTCGAAAAGGTCCGGATCTGGCGGCGCTGAAAGGTATGCCCCACCGCGATACAGATAATCCACACTGTTTTGATCCCAGTGATAATCGCCGGCATTTTGCACTTCCCAAATAGCGGTAAAGGTCATACCGGGAGGATAGACCGAATTGTTGGCCGGCGTGGTGGACAGCAATTTACAGGCGTACGTTGGGAGGGTTTTTCCACCCCCACCACCGCCTCCTCCACCACCACTGCCACCGCCACCCCCCGAACTTATTGTGGGCGGTCTGGTTGGCGTGTAATAGCGGAAGATTACAGTCGCAGTAGCCGTCGGTGTAATGGTTGGAGTGCGGGATGGCGTAAACGTGTTGGCAGGCGTGGGAGTGGATGTGCTGTTTACTGCGGTCCCAGTGGACGCGGCGGCATACGTACCTGCCACGATGGTGTCCACCGCGCCGACAGGCTGGGTGGGAAGCGGTGCCACGGCCGGGAGAGCAGGGACGCAAGCCAGTGTAACAGCCAATGCCACCAGCAGATAGAGAAAACGTTTTTTCTGGTCCATGGGATTCTCCAATCAGGCCGAGGGGAGTTCCCGCTGTTTGGGTTTCAACAGGACTCCCCAGCCATTGTTACCCTACTAGGGTGTCATTCCCGGTTTGATGATCTCAACTTGAATGTAAGGCGTGCAGAATTTGACGCCATCACCCACGATCGCATATTGGACGGTGATCCAGATGGGTTTGTTGCCGTCAAAATTGGCAGGCGCATTCAACTCAGCAACGAGGGTGACAAATTCGCCGGGTTTGATATCCACGAGTCCAATGTTGGACTGGAGCGGGAACGGATTGGTGGACAACAACGTGTTGGCCGGGATATCAGAACGGACTTTTTCTCCGATGAATTTCCAGCTATAAGTGGCAGCATCCCATTTCTTGGTGCCAGTGTTCTTGAGCGTCCACTTCACATCCAGTGTATCGCCTAATTTCAGGATCGTGGCGGGGGCACCATCCAATGGCTTTTGATCAATAAGCTGGCACTGATAGCGCGGGTCGGGGGTAGGCCCACCGCCGCCACCGCCACTTCCACTGCCATTTCCCGTTCCGGGTGTGACCACAAAAGGCGTCAGCGTTGGGAAGGGCGTCAGTGTGGGAAACGGCGTGCTGGTCGGGGGAAGCGGCGTATCCGTGTTTACCGGCTGTGCCGCGGCAGTGAGGGCATCGCCCGCGGCCACGGTCAACGCGACGGAGGTCTCGATCTGTCCGGTCAGATCGTCAACATTCGGGGTCGGTTGTCCCGGAGCACAGGCACCGACCAGGAAAGTCAGCGCAAGCAGAAAATACAGGATATGGATTTTTTTCATTCGTCTGTCTCCTTTTCGTTTACTTCTCTTTGTCTGCATCCCCACCGGCGCCAATGCCAAGCGGGATCCATTTCTTCTCGTCTTTCAGGCGGTGCTGGATGCCGTTACGGTCGTGCATTTGGTCAAATCCTTCGGGCTTGATGAACATCACATCGCCTTCCAACATTCCGTGGATGCCAGCCTGGCCGGGTTCGGGACGTTTGAGACCTTTAAACTTGGCCGCGTCGCTTGGGACATAATCGGTTGGCTCCTCGTAAGTGGTGACGTAGCCTTCGTAATTGCGCAGAATGATCTTATGGTCTGACATGCTTAATAGATAATTGGGCATGACAGGGATTTTGCCGCCGCCGCCCGG
>JAYRVQ010000552.1:0-1969 GCA_041918465.1 Anaerolineales bacterium | reverse complement strand
GGAACTTGGGCGCAGGTATTGCTTTGCATCCAATCCTAATTGTGCAGAATGCCCAATGAATCATATTTGCGAAAAACGAATTTAAGGAGTCCCTCATGTCCAAAAAACTTCGCAACTACCTGATCGCAATCGTTGTTGTCTTCCTCATTATCCTCCTCGTGGGCTATTTCTTTGTGGATTTCACCTGGGGCGAGGCCGCGTTCCTGTCCGCGTTTCTGACGGTCATCGGCGTGGGCGGCTACTGGTGGAAAGAGGAAGGCTGGGGGTAGGGGCGTTGTAAATGGTATGAGATATAATCAGGGTGGAACGGAGAATTAGCCATGACCCAATTTAACCGTATCACCTTTGACCCCAATCTCATGGGCGGGCGCGCCTGCATTCGCGGCATGAGAGTCACTGTTTCGCTCATACTCAATCTTGTTTCCAATGGGATGACTGCCGCGGAAATTGTCAAAGAATACCCCTACCTCGAACAGGAAGATGTGCGCCAATCCCTGCAATACGCGGCCTGGCTGGCAGATGAGACTGTCCAAGTATTGGAGATGACCGCCGCATGAAGTTCCTTGCCGACATGGGTATCTCGCCACGCGTGGTGGAGGAACTGCGGAAAAATGGCCATGACGCAGTTCATCTCGCGGAGCAAGGACTCAATCGCATGGCGGATGGCGACATCCTGAAAAAAGCGCTTCAGGAAAGCCGAATCCTGCTGACCCACGATCTTGATTTTGGTGAGTTACTTGCCGCTAATGGTGGGAACTTGCCAAGTGTTATCGTCTTTCGGCTTAAAGATATGCGCGCCCCAAATGTCGGCAAACATCTTTTCAGCATCATCCAACAACAATCCGAAGCATTGAACAGGGGTGCAGTGTTAAGCGTCAACGAACAGAAAGTCCGCGTCCGCACACTGCCTTTATAGAACTTCTCGTAAACCTCACCTGGGGCGAGGCCGCGCTCCTGTCCGCGTTTCTGACGGTCATCGGCGTGGGCGGCTACTGGTGGCGGGAGGAAGGCCTGGGGTAGTCTGATACAATTCTCCCATGCCCGAATCCCTGCGCCCGACCTATCTCGAAGTCAATCTCGCCCAACTGCGACGCAACCTCGAGGCCATCCGCGCCCGCGTCACACCCGCCAAAGTGATGCCCATCCTCAAGGCCAACGCCTACGGTCATGGGCTCGACGGTGTGGCGAAATTCATCGCAGACTTCTCCGACTACCTCGGCGTCGCCACGCTGGAGGAGGGGATTCACCTCCGTCAAATTGGCGTGGACAAACCCATCCTTGTGATGGGCGGGACGCTTCCCGAGCAGATCCCCTGGTTCCTGCGATTCGACCTGACCCTCACCGCTTCATCCGCGGACTTGTTGCTGGCCGCCGAACAATACGCCTCCCCCTCGGGACAGAAGATCCGCGCCCACCTGAAAATTGACACCGGCATGGAACGCGTCGGCGTGCGCGACACGGACGCGGTTCCCTTCCTCGAGCAGGCCGCGGCTTGTAAATTTGTCGAGATCGAGGGCATCTACAGTCACTACGCCAGCGCCGATTCCCCCGACCTGACTCATGCCAAACTCCAACTCGAACGCTTCAACGAAGTCCTGCGCTTCTACGAAAAGCACAGCCTGCCGCCTCCGCCGCTGAGACACCTGTCCAATTCGGGCGGGATTCTCCAACTCCCCAAATCCAACTTTGACATGGTTCGTCCCGGCATCATGTTCTACGGCGTCTATCCCGCGCTGGACATTCCGCAGACGGTGAATGTCAACCCCGCCATCACCTGGCGCTCGCGCGTGGCTTACACCAAGATCACACCGCCCGGGCGGCCGGTCAGTTATGGGTCCATGTGGCAGGCTGAACGTCCGACTCGAATCGTCACCGTCCCGTGCGGCTACGCGGACGGCTACTTCCGTCGCATGAGCGGACGGGCGAGCGCCCTCGTCAACGGGAAATCCTATCCGCAGGTGGGGCGCAT
>JAYRVQ010000551.1:0-4462 GCA_041918465.1 Anaerolineales bacterium | reverse complement strand
GTCAGCATCCCCTTTTCTTTTGCCCAAGCCAGCGCGTCGTTCCACTCCTCTTCGGTTGGAACGGCCTGATCGGGGAAGGGCGGAATCTGGAACGTGCCCAGCAACGGCGGAGGGACGAGTCCCTTGTCGCTCAACAGCGAAGTGTATTTGGATGAGTCGAGATTGATGAGGTCACTAGCTTCTTCGATTGCCGCGAGGAAAGCCTTCACTGCTGCGGGGTTCGCGTCAATTACTTCCTTGCGGAATGAGATTATGCTGAAACCGTATTCGGGGTGCATCGAGTCGTCTAGCACTTTCACCGCACCCTGTTGCACGGAAAGCGAAGCCAATGGGTCGGGCATCACGCCAGCCTTGAGTTCGCCCGAAGCAAGCAGGGCCATGCGGTCGGGAATCTTTGGCACAGCGATGGTCTTGATCTCATCCTTCGTCAGCCCCTCGGCCTGAAGCAGACGCTCGGTCACATATTCGATCACCGTCCCCTGCGAGACGCCGATCTCCACGCCCTTGAGTCCCTGCGCGTCGGTGATGCCGCTCTGCGCCGAAGCGAGAATGAAGAAATGCCCGTAGCCTTCCATTGGACGCAACGCGTAACGCACGGCCTGCATTTGCACCGCGTCTTTGTTGAACAGCATCACAGCCAGCGTTTCGTTGACCGTTCCATCGGCCTGGCCCGCGGCGAGCAATTGGTCGCGTTCGGGCGCGGACGCAACGGGGACGAACTCGACGGTGACACCGTGTTTCGCGAACAGGCCTTCCTGCTCGGCGACGTACATCGGAAGTGTGTCAATGATGGGTAGGACGGCAATCTTCAGTGTGCCCACGTTTTCGACAGGCGCTTCGGTCTGGACCTCGGGGCTGGTCGCCGTTTCGACAGCCCCCGTCGCAGGGACGGTTGTCGCGGCGGGCGCACAAGCCGCCAGCATAGTTGTCACAACCAGTATCGTCATCAAGCTTGAAAAAATCTTTCTCATACTCATTACTCCTTTTGGATATGACTACAAAACATGCCGATTGTATGAAAAAACGGCAGACTGTGAAGGGTCTGCCGTTATCTCTTTTTGTGCGGATTGTTACTTCTGCGCGAACGTATCAATCAGCAATTTGAAATTTCCGCCGACAGGATATAGGATTGGACAGGTGCAGCCGCGCCTGACGTATTCTGCCACTTTGGCGCGGGCCTCCTCGGGTGTGCCCGAAGCGGTGATCTTGTCTACCAGCGCATCAGGGACGAGGTGTTTGGCTTTGTTGATTTGTTCCTTTGTGGCAGGCCATCCCAAAATGGATTGGATTTCATGCACCACTTCGTCCGAGACGCCCGAGGCTTTGGCGATGTGCGGCTGTTGCGCCATGTACTGGCACAACAACATTTTGGTGTAATCAATGGCTTTGTCGTGATCGTGATCCACCGAGCAAACGATCAATTGCGGACGGTCGAGGTCTTCCACTTTGCGTCCAACTTTTCGCGCCCCTTTGTCGAGCAGTTCCAGCGCGGTGTCGTTGTATTCGGGTGCGACGCAATAATTCATCACACAACCATCCGCGATCTCGCCTGTCATTTCCATCATCTTGTCGCCCGTCGCGCCGATCATGATCGGGACATTGCGCGGCTCGCGGCGTCCGTGAACCACATCCAGTTCGATCTCATTTACGTGGATGAATTCGCCGTCGAATGTGACGCGCTCCAGGTTGAGCAGTTTCTTCATCACGATGACGGTCTCGCGCATGGCGGTCAGCGGCTTCTTGCGGTCGATGCCGACGTTCTTTGCCAGCGGGTCCCACCAGGCGCCGATCCCGCAGATGACGCGATTCGGGGCGAGGTCGTCCAAAGTCAGGAACGTGGCGGCGAGCAGGCCAATGTTGCGCGTCCAGTTGTTGAGCACGCCCGAGCCGACCTTGATATGCTCAGTCACCGCGGCGTAGGCGGCCATCGGGACAATGGCGTCGCGCACGAGGCGACTTTCCGCCTGCCAGACGGCTTCGAAGCCGCGTTGCTCGGCGTAACGGGCGTAATCCAATCCATCGCGCAAATCGTGTGAATCTTGCAAATATAAAGCGACACGTTCCATGATTTTCTTGTCCTTGAGGAGAGTGAGATACTTTGAATTGCATTATAGCGTATGGCGGATAGATTTCGTCCGATTTGTATAGATAAAAAAAAGAGACAGTCACTTCTGAAGTGACTGTCTCTTTTTTGGGAAAAATTCTACATCTCCTGCAAGCGCTTCCACATCTGCGGGGCGAGTTCGCGCGAACGCGCCGCGAGACGTTCCTCGTCCATCGTCAGGATCTGCTTGTTCTTCATTAGGATCTTACCGCGGCAGACGGTGGTGTCCACGGCGGAGTCTGTCATGCCGAAGATGAGGTGACCGAGGAAGTTGTTCTCGTCCATCGGCGTGGGCGGGATGTAGTCGAGGATGGCCATGTCGGCGGGACGGCCCTCGGCCAGTTCGCCGACGCGGATCTCGAACTGACGCTCCACGATATCGGCGTTGTTTTGCAGGAGCACCTGCGGCGCTTCCATGAACGCCACGCGCGGGTCGTGATTGTCGATGCGGTGGAGCAGGTAGGCACAGCGCATCTGCGTGAGCATGTCCGAGTTCATGCCGTCTGTGCCGAGACCGACCAGGATGCCCTTGCCGAGCAGTTTCAGCAGTTTGGTCACTCCGACTGCATTATTCATATTCGATTCGGGGTTGTGGACGACAATTGTTTTTGTGGCGGCGATGGTGTCCATCTCGGACTCGTCAATGTGGACGCAGTGAACGAAGATGGATTTCTCGCCCGTCATACCCAACTTGTGGAGTCGCTCCACAGTCGGGACGCCGTACCTGTCGAGCGAGTCCTTGCGATCTGCCGCGTCTTCCGCCACGTGGATATGACAGCCGACGCCCGCGTCCTTGGCGATGCCGATGCATTTCTCGACCGTATCATCCGCGACGGTGAACGAGGCGTGCAGTCCCATCATGGCCGCGATCTGACCGTCACCTTTGCCGACCTTCTTGATAAATCGTTCATTCTCACGAATGCCTTCCCCGTGCTCGTTGCGATCCGAGACTTCGTAGCACAGCGAGGCGCGCACACCCGCCTGTCGCACTGCGGACTCGATCATGTCGAGTGAGCCGTCGCTGGCGGATGGCGAGGCGTGATGGTCAATGATGGTGGTCGTCCCGTTGCGGATGCACTCGATCAGCGGGATTTGCGCCGAGAGCAAAATGTCATCGCCAACGATGGCGCGGTCCACTTTCCACCACAGGCGCTCGAGGACTTCCACGAAATTCGAGGCGGGTTCGCCAGGGATGAACATGCCGCGCGCAAAGGTGGAGTAAAAGTGGTGGTGCGTGCAGATGAAGCCAGGCAGAACAACTTTGTTCGTGCAGTCCACGGACTCGGCGTTGGGATATTTTTGCTTAATATCTGCCGCGTTGCCAATGGCGACCATATTCTCATCATCGGTTTCGACCGAGCCGTTCCAGAGGACGCGGTTATTCTTGACGAGGGTTACCACAATTCCGTTTTCAAAGCGAGTTGCCATATGCCATTCCTTTCCAGTCTGTGATAAGGAATCCGAAAGTTCTACTTTCGGAACGCGAGCCTGAAGTAGAACTTCAGGATTCCAAATACAATTCAGCCACGGATTACACAGATTTTTTTATCCGTGTAATCTGTGGCAAAGAATTAATTCTCTACCAACATCGCGAGTTCTTCCGCTGTGCGCGCCCGCATTGAGATCGCGCCCGTGAAGCATTTTTGCGCGCAGATGGAACAGCCGATACACTTGGACGCGTCCGTGTGCGGACGGAAGTTTTCGTCCAGTGTGATGGCCAAATACGGACAGCGCGCGCAGTTCCCACAAGAGACGCACAGGTCGTAGTTGTAGTCCGAGATTTTCTTGGTCGGGGTCAGCGCCATGAAATCCGTGACAGGCTTCGGTTGGGCGATGCCGATCAATTCCTGCATGGACTTGATGCCGCGTTCCTGCATCAGGAAGGCCGTACCCGACTCGAGTTCGTTCACGATGCCCACACCGTATTTCATGGCAATGGTGCAGAACTGGACGGTCTTGACTCCCAGCGCCAGGAAGTTCATGGCGGCCTTGTAAGTCATGGGCCCGCCGTTGCCTGAAATCTCGATTCCTTCTGGAACGGCGTTCGCCAGTGTCAGGTACGAGATGGGAGTCACGCCGTCACCGCTCATGCCAACAATAACACCTTCGTCCCAGCGCCGCGTCGCGGATGGGCGGAAGGCCAGTGTGGGGAACGAGTTCGCCAGCGTGATGCCCGCTTTCTTGTTCGGGTACTTGGCGAGCACGCCCTTGATGGCGCGCAGGATCGGGATGATTGAAGTGACTGCGGCGGTCAGCTTGAACAACTTCGGCACGTCCGCATCGCCGACTTCGAGAATCCAGTCAATGATCTTGGCGGTCAGCGCGGCGTTCTGCGAGACGATGTCGCCCTCGGTGCCG
>JAYRVQ010000550.1:0-4079 GCA_041918465.1 Anaerolineales bacterium | reverse complement strand
TACGGGGTCCAGATGAGAGCGACGCGTTTGGTCCGCTCCAACCGCGATTCCCTTTGGATCATCATCCACGCCGCGAGCGGCCGGAGCAGTTCCAGTCCAACGAAATATTCCACCGTGAAGAGTTGCAGGGTTGTCGCGGTGATCGCCAGCGTAGTGTAAAGCAAATATCGTTTTGGGTTTTGGATGGCGTGCAACATCCACAACAGGGATAACGCAAACAGCGCAAAGGATGTCCAATGGATGGCATATGCCACTGCTAAAAATTGAAGGGTGAAAAATGGATATAGGAGCAGGAAGAATCCAAAGAGCAGACTTCGAAATTTGTGTTCGGGCCAAAGAATCTGGAATATTTTTACAAATACAATGGTTGTTAACAGGTGTAACACCAGCGTAAATAATTGCCAATTTAATGGCGAGGAACCCAGTAATGGGAAGAGGAGGGTGTAACACCAGATTGCAGTTGGGCGGCCGTCCATTGTTAGGAATTCAAGCATTCCGATTGCGCCGCGGGAATTCCAATAGTGGACATGCTGCCAGTCATCCTGGAAGAATCCGAGCGAGGGGAGTTGCAATCCGAAAGCCAAAATCCCGGCCACAATGATCGCGAGCGGGAGGTTGCGTTCCGTGAATTGGATTTTTTCGAGGGCGCGTTTGAGCATGGAAAGTCATTATACTATGCGGCCTCGGCTATAATATTCGGAACCGTGCATGATTTTAGGAGACGAAATGAAGAGAGCCACAAAAATTTGGATCATTCTGGGATTGATGGTTTTGCTGGCATCCGCCTGCATCCCCTCGGAGGAGCAGATCAATGAAATATTATCTGCCGCCGAGCAGACTGCCATGGCGCAGATCACCTTTGTGCCTGTGACTTACACGCCCGATGTTAACATCATCGTTGCACAGACTTTCGCGGCCATGACCGCGCACACGATTCTTACCACGTCCCCGCCCGTGGACGCGGCGACCAGCACGTATACCCTCGTGCCGACGATCACGGTCACACCGACGCCTGTGCCTGGTTCCGTTAGCGGGACGTTATCCTACCCTTCGAGTTTTCTCCCACCACTACGCGTGGTTGCATACAATACGAATGGATTGTTCTATCGTTACGTAGACACCATGCAAAACCAGGGTTCATATCAGATCACTGGGCTTGTACCCGGTCTGTATCATGTTGTGGCATATGTGATGGATGGTTCCCTGGCTGGCGGATACACTCAAGCGGTTCCTTGCGGACTCTCATTCGAGTGTGCCGACCACTCGTTGATCGATGTGGTTGTGGAAGCGGGGAAGGACACGCCGAATATCAATCCGGGCGATTGGTACGCGCCGGAAGGAATATTTCCACCCATGCCGTGACCATAATAGATCCAGTTCCAAAAATTAAAGCAAGGCGGCTGAAACTTTCCAGCCGCCTTGCTTGTTATTTGGTCAATTCAAGGATAACGAATTAATCCTTGTTCTCCTTCTTATCTTCTTTCTTTTCTGCCCGTTCTGATTTTTTATCCGCTTTGTTCAGGGCGTCTGCCATTTCCTTCCCTGCCTTGGCATCCGCGGCCCGGAAGGAGATCACACCATTTGTTACTGTTGTACCAAATGGTGACTGTTGAGATTCCCATGCCGCAGCCAACAGCGCGCCGAAGCCAAGTATCAATAATCCAATCAATCCTGTTCTTTTACTGATGCGAGATGAAAACATGTTAGTCTCCTTTCTGTAAATCCATAGTCTTTCCGTCATTTCTTGTCAGAATCGGTCGACTTTTTTTCTTCTTTCTCTTTTCTTTTCTCCGCCTTATCTTCCGCGTTATTAAGATCTTTGGCGGTATCCGATGCGATTTTCATGTTTCCCATTGGAATTCTTACATTACCGTTTGTGACAAATGCCTGGCTTCCCTCATTGCTTGCGCTCCAGGAAGCCATTAGCATTTGGATCCCGATCAAAGCCGCCAGGGTGGTCAGGATTTTAAAAGAGTGCGATTTCATATTCAGTCTCCTTTCGTATTCGGTTTCCCTTTTCGGGAATATGGATAAAACGGAGATAAATAGTATGAATATTATAACACGGACTTTATCCTTTAGAAGTATTTTCGCCTGTGTTACAATAGAACGTACGTTCCCATTTTGATTCCCCAAATACAGCCATGACATTTAAACTCACAGCCCCTTTCATTCCCATGGGCGACCAGCCCGAAGCGATTCAGCAACTAGTCAACGGTGTGCAGAAAGGCATGAAGCACCAGGTTTTACTCGGCGCGACCGGCACCGGCAAAACCTTCACGATTGCCTCGGTCATCCAGCAGTTGCAGATGCCCGCGCTCATCATGGCGCACAACAAGACTCTTGCCGCTCAACTTTATGCTGAGTTCAAGGATTTCTTTCCAGAGAACGCGGTCGAGTATTTTGTTTCATACTACGATTACTATCAACCGGAAGCATACGTTCCGCGTCACGATCTCTACATTGAAAAAGAGACGCAGATCAACGAGGAGATCGAACGTCTGCGGCTGGCCGCGACGACATCCCTCATCTCGCGCAAGGACGTGATCATCGTCGCGTCGGTGTCGTGCATCTATGGTCTCGGCTCGCCCGAGGAGTTCGGCAAAGGGACGGTGACTCTCAAGGTGGGCGAGATTTGGCGTCGCAACGCGCTTATCCGTCAGTTGGTGGAGAGTCAGTATCAGCGGAATGATATCGATCTAAAAAGCGGCAATTTCAGGGTCCGGGGTGACACGCTGGAGATCGTCCCCGCCTACGAAGATAAGCGCGGCTTCCGCATCACGTTTTTCGGAGACGAGGTGGAGCGCATCATGCAGTTCAGCCCGCTGACGGGCGAAGTCTTCGACGAGCCGCAGGAAATTTCGATCTATCCCGCCAAACAATATCTCACGGCGAGCGACCGCCTGAAAGACGCGATTGCCAACATCGAAAAAGAATTGGAAGATCGGCTGGCGCTTTTCAAGGAGCAGGGAAAACTGCTCGAAGCGCAACGCCTCGAACAGCGCACGCGCTACGATCTGGAAATGCTCAAAGAGGTGGGCTACAGTTCTGGCATCGAAAACTACTCGCGTCATCTGGATGGCCGCGAACCTGGCACACACCCGTGGACGATGATCGACTTTCTGCCGAGCGATTATCTGCTCATCATTGACGAGTCGCACATGAGCGTCCCGCAAATCCGCGGCATGTACAACGGCGACCGCTCGCGCAAGGAGACTCTCGTTGATTATGGCTTCCGCCTGCCGAGCGCGCTCGACAACCGCCCACTCAAATTTGACGAGTTCGAAAAAGTGATGGGGTACACAATTTATACGTCCGCCACGCCTGGGCCATATGAGATGCAACACGCCCAGCAGGTGGCCGAGCAGATCATCCGCCCAACGGGACTCGTTGACCCCGAGGTTGAAATCCGCCCGACGAAGGGACAGGTGGACGACCTCGTCAAAGAGATTCGCGCCCGCACCGAAAATGGAGAGCGCGTCCTCGTCACCACCCTCACCAAGCGCATGGCCGAAGATCTGTCAACGTATCTGATGGAACTCGGAATCAAAGTTCATTATCTCCACTCCGAAGTGGAGACGCTCGAACGCATCGGCATTTTGCGCGACCTGCGTCTGGGTGTCTTCGACGTGGTCGTTGGCATCAACCTTTTACGCGAGGGACTCGACCTGCCCGAAGTTTCGCTCGTTGCGATTCTGGACGCGGACAAGGAGGGCTTCCTCCGCTCGGACACGGCTCTCATCCAGACGATTGGGCGGGCCGCGCGTCACGTCAACGGACGCGTCATCATGTACGCCGACCGCGTCACCGACTCGATGAAGCGCGCCCTCGACGAGACCACCCGCCGCCGCGCCAAGCAGGTCAAGTACAACACGGAGCATGGGATCGTCCCCGTCAGCATCCACAAGGCCATCCGCGACCTGACCGATCAAATGACCGAGAAAAAGGTATCTGAAATGAGGGGCGAGTACAAGGTTAAGGCCACGGAAGGGATGCCGCGCGGCGAGATGAAGAAGATCATTGACGAGTTGGAAAAGCGGATGAAAGAGGCCGCCAAGAATCTCGAATTCGAGAAAGCC
>JAYRVQ010000549.1:0-1639 GCA_041918465.1 Anaerolineales bacterium | reverse complement strand
GCGGTCATGATCGGGCGCGGCGCAATCGCCAACCCGTGGATCTTCGCGGGGCTGGATCGTGAGCAAGTCCCGCCCGAGGAAGTCCAGCGCGTCGTCCGCGAGCATTTGGCGCGCAACATCCAGTTTTACGGCGAAGCGGACGGCAGGCGTCTGTTCCGCAAACACGCCGTCCAGTATCTGCTGATGCAAAGTCTCTCACGCGAGATTCGTAAACAAATCCTGCGTGAGCGTCCCGCCGAGGAATTTGTGACTTTCATCAGCCAGATTTATGCCGCAACGCAGGACGGCGGAGCGACGATTGGGGATACAATCACAACAGGTTGATATGCACGAACTGCCCGTCACACAATCCATTCTCGAAATTGCGTTGCGGCACGCGCAGAAATCGGACGCAAAACGCATCACCGACGTTCACATCGTGATGGGGGAACTATCTACGATGCTGGACGACTCTGTCCAGTTTTACTGGGATATGATCGCCGAAGGGACCATTGCCCAGGGCGCGACGCTTCATTTCCGCCGCATCCCTGCTGAGTTGCAGTGCATGGCCTGTTTTACAAAATATAACCCGAAAGAAAAAGAACTCGTCTGTCCCAATTGCGGGGGCGTAGGTGCGAAGATCATTGCGGGCGAGGAATTTTCGCTTGAGGCAATTGATGTGGATTAGGTGACCCATGACCCAACGTATCCCTGTCGTTGAAAACATTCTCAATGCCAATGACCGCCTCGCCGAGGAGAATCGCGCGAGACTTGACGCGGCGGGAGTCTTCGCCGTCAACCTGATGGCCTCACCTGGCGCGGGTAAGACCTCGCTCATCGAGCAGACGTTACCGCGTCTCGCGTCCCTCGCGCGGGTCGCGGTCGTGGACGGCGATATCGCCACCTCGATTGACGCTGACCGCGCCGCCGCGGCGGGCGCGCTGGCCGCCATCCAGATCAACACGGGCGGCGAATGTCATCTCGACGCGGTCATGTTGCACGGCGCGCTCAACCAACTCGACCTGACGCAATTCGATCTGCTTATTGTCGAGAACGTCGGCAACCTCGTTTGCCCTGCCTCCTTCAAACTCGGCACGCACAAATCCATTCTGGTCGCCTCTGTCCCCGAGGGGGATGACAAACCCTACAAATATCCAGGCATGTACCGCGGCGTGGACGCGTTGGTCGTCAACAAGACCGACCTGCTCCCGTACATCAACTTTCGCATGGACTACTTCCAGCGCGGCGTCGAAGTCCTTAATCCTGGCATCGTCACTTTCCCCATTTCGTGTCGTACGGGCGAAGGGATGGATGCGTGGATCGAGTGGTTGATCCAAAACGTAAAACATAAAACGTAAACCATGCAGGCTCTTCGAGTTCATATTACGGGAATTGTTCAAGGGGTTGGATTTCGCCCGTTTGTTTACAACCTTGCGACGCGACTCGAACTCAAGGGCTGGGTAAATAACACATCGGCGGGCGTTGATATTCACATCGAGGGGGAGGAAGCAGATTTAAATTCCTTCGTTGAAAAACTATCGGGTGAAAAGCCTCCGCTGGCTGTGATGGATGAAATCAGAGTGAGGGAAGTCGCGCTGGAAAATTATCAGACTTTCAACATTCAACATTCGACTTCGATAGAGGGCGCCTTCCAGCCCAT
>JAYRVQ010000548.1:0-8071 GCA_041918465.1 Anaerolineales bacterium | reverse complement strand
GTCAACGCGGTCTGGATGCCGCTGGCGTTCCTGCTCGTTGCTTTGGCGACTGTCCTGTTCTTCATTCAATTGTTTCGATCTCTGACGCTTTTGCCGCGAGCCGCGTTTTCTTTATTGCTGGTCGCGCTGATGATCATTCCGTTGGCGTGGTCCGCGTTGACGGTGACCGATGGCGCGGGAGGCAACCTGCCTGCCGCGTATGGCGTGAGCGGAAATCCCGGGAGGGCGACGCGCCCGGTGAATGTCAAGAACGCCGCGCCCGCGCAGTCCAGCGCGGAACCGAAGCAGGCGGTCAATGAAGAACTGTTGGATTATCTTGAAGCCAATACGCGGGGGATGAAATATCTGGCGGCGGTGGAGAGTTCGCAGGTGGGCGCGCCGTATGTGCTCGCCACGGGGAGACCCGTGCTGTACATGGGCGGGTTCAGCGGCGGCGATAACGTGGTCAGCGCGGAGGATCTGGCACAGATGGTATCGGACGGGGAGTTGCGTTTCGTTCTTTTTGGCGCGGGCGGACGAAACAAGCAGGATGTTGCCAACTGGTTACAGAGTTTTTGTACGGTTGTAACGCAATTTAGCCAGCGCGTTTCCACGCTCAACCAGCCGAATCAGGGAGGGCAGACGCTGTATGATTGCCGGTAGGAAGCCCTGTTTGTTGGAAATTAAAAATACATGGAGACAGCAGGATGTGGCTGTCTCCATGCATCT
Organism: Anaerolineales bacterium; assembly: GCA_041918465.1. GTDB lineage: Bacteria > Chloroflexota > Anaerolineae > Anaerolineales > Villigracilaceae > Denitrolinea. The sequence continues at coordinate 7,363 of JAYRVQ010000548.1, read as the reverse complement.
AAAGTAAATGCTTGGGCGCGGGTTGTTACTGTGACGGTTAAAAGCCAGTGTGGATTACCTGTGCAAATTCATTATCGGAAATAGCCGGGCTGTAGAAAAAGCCCTGCACGAGGTTGCATCCATTGTCAATGAAGAAATCCAGTTGTTGCCTGGTTTCCACACCCTCGACGATTACAGAAATGCCCAGACTTTTGGCGATGGTGAGGATTCCTTTGACAATGCCCATGTCGTTCTTTGAATAAGGAATGCGCTGTGCAAAGGATAGATCGATTTTTAGTTTATCCAGAGGAAAATTTGCAAGATAACCCAGGGATGAATAGCCTTTACCAAAATCATCAATTGCCAGCCTGATCCCCAGGGCCTTCAGGCTATCCAGGGTTTTCAAGGTCAGGTCCACGTTTTGGAAGGCACTGCTCTCGCTGATTTCCAGTTCCAGGTGGGCTGGGTCTAATCGATTGACACTGATCGCTTCTTCCAGCAGGCTGATCAGGTTTGCCTGTCCAAGTTGACGATTGGAGATGTTGATGGATAGATTGAAGTCCGGGACGCCGGCATCCAATAGTTCCCTTTTCTTTTTACAGGCGGTCTGGATTACCCATTCATCAATCAATAAGATAATATCCGTTTTTTCTGCCAGAGGGATGAACTCACTCGGGGGAATCCAACCTCTTGTGGGATGTGACAGGCGAATGAGCGCTTCTGCACCAATGATTTTGCCTGTTATCCCATCCACCTGTGGCTGATAACGAAGTTCAAAAATACCGTTCTTGAGCGCAAAGCGCAAATAGGTTAGTAAATCCATCTGCGCTTTGATCTTGCTTGTCATTTCATGATTGAAAAACTCGAATGTGTTCTTGTTGTTTTCCTTCGCCTGATACATCGCCAGGTCGGCATTCTTCAAAAGGACCGGAATTGTATCTCCATCCTGTGGAAAAAGGCTGATGCCAATGCTGGCTGTGATGATGATGGTGTCATCCTTGATTTTTGCAGGCTGAGACAGGCTCTTGATAACTTTTTGAGCCACCAGGTCCACATTGAATTGATCGATATCTTCAATCAAAATGGCAAACTCATCTCCCCCGATACGGGCGACGGTATCGCTTTCTCGCAGGCAGTCTCGAATGCGCTTTGCCAGCAGGACCAAAAGTTCGTCACCCACGCTGTGACTGAAGACATCGTTTACGGATTTGAATTCATCCAGGTCAATGAAGAATACCGCGCCTTGTTGTCCGGTGCGTTTGGCGATTGTCAATGCATGACTCAGCCGGTCGCTGAAAAGCAAACGGTTGGGTAATCCGGTCAGGGAATCATGAGTTGCCAAAAACTCCAATTGTTTTTTGGCTTCAATTCTTTCAGATATATCCTGGGATATCGCGATGTAATGGGTGATTTCTCCTTTCTGGTTGGAAACCGGTGTAATGGTCATATCCACAACATATTCGGTTCCATCATTGCGAACGTTCACCATTTCACCGTTCCATGCCCTATTGCTTTTGATGGATTCCCAGATTTCCCGAACTAAATTTTGGTCTTTGGAGCCATGATCGAAGAGTGACAAGGATTGAGTGTTAAATTCCTCGATGGAATAGCCGGTCATCTGTACAAAAGAATGATTGGCCCATAGAATTTTTCCATTTGTGTCTGTGATCATGATGCCGTTTGCCGCCGATTCCAGAGCGGCGGCCTGCAAAAAGATTTGTGTCTCTGCCTGTTTGTGCTCTGTAATGTCCTGTACGGAGCCAAGTAAACGAAGAGGCCGGCCAAGTTCATCCCGGTAGGCTCTTATTCTGCTCTGCACGTTCCTGGTTTCACCGTTTGGCCGGATTATGAGATGCTCGATAGTGGTGGTTGGATCCCCTGTATTTTGCTGGACCACTTTTTTCATCTCCTCTGGGGGGAGAAAAATATTGAATGTTTCCAGGGTAATTTCGTTCTCCAGAGGTGTCAAACCGGCAATGCGGAACATTTCTTCGGAACAACTGATCCTGTTGTTTGTCAGATCCCACTCCCAACTTCCCAGGTGCGAGATCCGTTGGGCTTCAGCAAGGTTGGATTCCGAGGAAAGCAATCTTTCTTCCGCACGTTTGTATTCAGTGATATCGTGCAGGACAATTACATGACAGATGATCTTTCCGCTCCAGTCCGCAATCGATGAAGTGCGTATATTAAAGATATGAGGCTTGTTTTTGAACTGGATGATCGCTTCCCGGTTTTGATCGGTGGCATAAGTGGCAAGCGGCTTTAATGTTGGCAGGAATTGCTTCAAGGGTTTGCCTACCACCAAAGACTTTGAGTTTCCCACTAGTTTTTCCGCGAGGGGATTAATAAATACAATCCGCCCATCATCGTCAATGACGATAATGCATTCATCAATGTTGTTGATGATCGCCCCGCGGCTGATTGCCAGTACATCATGCCGTCGGAGTGGTATCAACGCGTAAGCTACCGATATCGTTCCTATCGCCAACCCGACCGATGTTGCAATAAAGGGCTGAAATGAACTAATTTGGAAAATATCGAGCGCGGCGCCAAGCAGTGCAAGTATTGCGGCGACAACAACTCCCAGTACCTGCCGGCTATAAAATCCTCGAGATTGACTCAGCCATCGGATCAATGTGAAACAACCAAGCCCCATGATAAAAAACGAATACGCGATGAGTATCCAATACCAGATTCCCGCTTCATTGATTGAGGGAAAAAGCGTCTTTTTCACGATCAGGGATGTGCTCGCGGGATTCCACATCCATCCATGGAACTCATTGGTAAGGATTAAAACAGCGATCAGTAGTGGAAACATACTCATCAAAAGAAGTGTGCGCGGCCTGAGTCCACTCTCTGGCTGGGTATATTGCAATGCCAGGCTGAAAAACGAATTTGTGGAGAGAACAAACCCCACCAAACTTATTTTGTACCAAAAGACTTTAGCCGTGATGTCTGTGCTGAGTCCCCTCATTGAGTATGCAAAGGTAATTACCGCGCAAGCCAGTAACAGCACCATCCCAATTTTCCAGGTTTTTCGATGGCGGCGCGCAATGGATACGTAAAGTGCTGTCAATCCAAAACCGACGGACAGCACAATCGCCAACACAATGTCGGAGGTTATTTCCTGCATCAAAGAATTTTCCATTGTGCATGTAGCGATGTAAAATGGGTCTGACTCAGCTTGCTCAATCCAGATATTTCAATCCAGAGCCTGTATTCAACAGGAGAATGTGCTCCTCTGGCTGAACCCATTTTTGTTGGATCAACTCCTTGAGCGCGGCAAGCGTGGCCGCTCCTTCGGGCGCGACAAAGAGGCCCTCCTGTTTGGCAAGCAGACTCTGGCTTTCGTAGATGGCTTCATCGCTGACGGCAACCGCCGTCCCTGCGGAGGCGCGGATGGTGGAAAGGATCAATCGATCGGCAAAACTCTTTGGGACACGCAAGCCTGAGGCTTGCGTGTGCGCATCCGTCCAGAAATCGCAGAAATCTTTTCCCTCGTGAAAAGCCTTGACAACTGGCGCGCATCCATCCGCCTGGACGGCCACCATGCGCGGGCGTTTGTCTGTCTCGAGCCAGCCAAGTTCAGCCAGTTCGCCAATCGCTTTCCAGATGCCAACCAAACCCGTCCCGCCTCCTGTGGGATAGATGATGACGTCGGGCAATTTCCAGTTGAAGGACTGCGCGATCTCGTAGCCCATGATCTTCTTGCCTTCGAGACGATAAGGTTCTTTGAATGTGGACAGGTCGAACCAGCCCTCTTCACGCGCTTTAACTCCTGCCATACCCGCGGCTTCGCTGATGAGACCGTCCACGAGGACAACCTCTGCTCCAGCCATGCGGCTCTCTTCGATATTCGCGCGCGGGGTATCTTTGGGCATGAAGATGTGTGCCTTGATTCCCGCCCGCGCCGCGTAGGCGGCCATGGCCCCGCCCGCGTTACCCGCAGTGGGGATGATGACTTTTTCCACGCCGAGTTCCCTGGCTTTGGAAATGGCCGCGGCCAGACCGCGCGCCTTGAACGATCCCGTTGGATTACTGCTTTCATCTTTGAGATATAAGTGCGAAAGTCCCAGCCTGCTTTCGAGACGGGGTAGTGAAAGGTTGGGCGTGTCGCCCTCTCCCAACGTGACCTGATTTGCAGGATCATGAACGGGCAGGAGTCCGCTCCAGCGCCACATCCCGCGCGGGCCGGCGCAGACAGCCTCACGGTCCAGGTGTTGACGCGCCGCGGCCAGGTCGTAACGAGTGACGAGTGCGGCCTGACAGTCCGGGCAAAAGGTATGCACCTCGCGCGTCGAATACTGCCTGCCGCAATCCGAGCATTCCAGGTAAAGCACGAACGTGCTTTGTGTAGTTTTCATTTTGGCGAAGGGACGAAGGCTTCCACCCGCGCCCACAACTCGCGGATGTTGATGGGCTTGGACATGTAAACATCACAGCCCGAGGACAGAGCCTTTTCCGCGTCGCCCTTGAGGGCGTTGGCAGTGATGGCGATGATGGGAGTGTAGGCCAGCCTGCCTGTGCCGCTGGCGCGGATGCGCCGCGCCACTTCGTAGCCGTCGATGTCGGGCAGGTTGATGTCGAGCAGGATCAAGTCCACATCCTCGCTTTCGGCCATGGCAACTCCCTTCAGGCCATTTTCGGCCTTGAGAAATTTATAGCCGCGCGATTCCAATGCCCGTTGGACGAGCAACATGTTATCGGGATTATCCTCGATGTATAGAATATTATGTCCCATTTACGATTCTCCTTGTTCTGCGCTTTTATCTGCGATCACCTGGATGACCTGATCTACGAATTTTCGAGTCGACAGCGAACCTTTCTGGTAGACCGCTTCGATATGACCGTTGAGTCGTTTCCGTTCTTCGGACGAAATGTCCTTTGCGCTGACGATGACCACGGGGATGTCGCGCGTGCGCGGATCGAGTTTGAGTTCTTCCACCAGGCCGAAGCCGTCCACGCCCGGCATCATCAGGTCGCTGACGATCAGGTCGGGCAGTTTCTGCCGCGCCAGCGCCAGTCCCTCCCAGCCGTCGTTGGCATGGAAGACGCGATAAGTTTTGCGCGCTTCCAGCAATCGTCGGATGAGCAGGGCATCGTCCGGGTTGTCGTCAATCAACAGGACGGTGGTGGTCTTCTCGTCCAGATTTTCGAGCGCGGCTTGTAGGCCCTCGCGCGGGGCAGGGGACTGGTCTTCGCTCAGGTGAATGTCCACTGCGAACTGGTCGCCGAGAACGTGTTTTTCGACCGGGAAGGTGTGGCCCGTACAGTTGACAACAACCGTTTCATCGGGACTCATCGTCCCGTTTTTAAGCATCTTTTCCAGACCTGCAAACGCGACCGCGGTCGCAGGCTCCACGGCCATTCCCTCACTTTTGGCAAGCGAACACATGGCCGCAAAAGCCTCCGCGTCGCTGACGGATTCCATCGTCCCGCCGAACTGCTGGGTGAGATTCCATAAATAAGTATAGGATTTCCCAGGATCTCCTGTGGACAAAATGATGATGCGTGTATCGGGGATGACAGGCTCGGCGGTATCTTTGCCATTTTTGAAGGCATGCACCATCGGCGCGCATCCCTCGGCCTGGATGATGGCAAGTTTGGGGATGCGGCTAATCAACCCCATGTTGAACATTTCTTTGAAACCCTGGTACACACCCAGCGGCCCCAGTCCACCGCTGACGGCCTGCACGTACCAATCCGGAGCGCGCCAGCCGAGTTGTTCCACAATTTCGTAGGCGATGGTCTTCATTGACTCGCGCGCAGGGACGGAACTCGCGCCGCGGTCGAGCAGGAGGTGACGGCGCTCGGCGAACTGGGATGCGATCTGCTTGGTCTGATCGTAGTTGCCGCTGACACGGATGACTTCCGCTCCGAAGAGCGCGGCCTCGCGCAGTTTTTCCTGCGGGACGAGGCTGGTCATGAAAACCCATAATTTGATGCCCGCTCGCGCGCAGGCCGCCGCATACGCGACTGCCGCGTTACCCGTCGATGCGATGACGGCCTCGCGAACGTTGTTTTCGTTCATGGCGGCCACAGCCACCGCGGCCTGCCTATCTTTGAAGGAGGAGGTCGGGCCGTAGCGTTCGTCTTTTATGTAAACGGAACCCGCGCCCAGTCCCGGGGCGAAGCGGCCTGACAGCCAGAGGGGAGTCCCACCGGCGGGGTAGAGGTCAAGAGCCGCGGGATCGTTCAGCGGCAGGATGTCCTGATACCGCCACAGATTGGATGGGCGTCCGGGGAGTCCGCGCAGGAGTTCACGTTTGAAGGCTTCGTAGTCGTAACGGGCTTCGAGCCACTGCGATTGGCAATGTTTGCAGATCGCCGGTACGAATGGTTCGTAGGGCTGTTGCGTCCCGCAGACCGCGCACTCCAGAAAAATTGGCAGCGCCATTTATCTTTGCACCTTTTCGACTTCGACCAGTTCGGGGATGACGGCTTCGATGGGCAATTCCGCATAGAAATTGGAGCCTTCGCCTGGGATGCCGGTGCTTTCTGCCCACAAGCGGCCTCCGTGCATTTCGATCAGTTTGCGGCTGATGGGCAAGCCAAGGCCGGTGCCGCCTGCCTTGCGAGTGGTGGAGGTGTCGACCTGGATGAATTCCTGGAAGACCGCTTCAAGTTTGTCTGGCGGGATGCCAATGCCGGTATCGTGGACGCAGATGAGGACATTTTCGTCCGTGCGCCGGGCATGGATGCTGATCTTGCCGCGCTCGGTAAATTTCATGGCGTTGTTGACGAGGTTGATCAGCACCTGGCGGATGCGGGTTCGGTCGGCTGTGATGAAGGCTTGCGGATCTGAATCTTCTTCGATGAAAAGTGCGATGTTCTTTTCACTCGCTAATGTGGATGTGATGCTGAGGACTTCCTCGAACATTTCCTGTACCCGGAATTTTTCGGGATTCAGGTTCATGCGTCCGGCTTCGATCTTGGCCATGTCGAGCACATCGTTGATGAGATGGAGCAGGTGCAGGCCGTTCTTCTGAATGAGTTTAAGGTCGGTGTTCATGTTCTCGGTCAGTGGGCCGTCCAGTTCTTCGAGCATGACGTCTGCAAAGCCGAGGATGGAGTTGAGCGGGGTGCGCAATTCGTGCGACATATTGGCGAGGAAGGAGGATTTGAGACGATCCAGCTCGCGCAGTTGGGTGACGGTGGCGGCCTGTTGCACGTACAAGCGGGCATTCTGCAAGGCTACCGCCACCTGGGATGCCAGGGTGGTAAAGATGTTCGCGTCTTCGTCTGAGAAATAGTTGGCTGTATCAGCCTGTACGTCAAACACGCCCAATAACTTGTCACCAACGATCATGGGGACTGCCATTTCAGACCGGGTGTCTGGCAATAGATAATTGGAGAGGAAGCCGGTGTGTTTCTCGCGGGAGAT
>JAYRVQ010000547.1:0-3389 GCA_041918465.1 Anaerolineales bacterium | reverse complement strand
TCGAAGCGGGGATTCTATCCACAAACGGGAACAGGCCCCTCGTGAGTCTGATCGTGATCGTCCTCCTGCTGATGTGGCCGCCCATTCATATCATCCTGATGCGAGGCGGCAGGCATCCGATTTCATCCATCCTGCGTGTGTTTCCAAAAACCAAAGCGACGCGCTTCATCATCGCATCCGAACGGATGGCTGGCGCGTTCTGCCGACGCCACCTTAAAACATTACTGGCCGCCATCGTTGTTTCGTTGCTTGCCGCGCTTGGCATGGTCGGCGAATATTTTCTAATTACAGCCTTCCTAAAAATCGAACTCAACACATGGCAGGCCATTGCGGCCTGGACGATGAACTGGCTGGCGTTTCTCGTCCCGTGGCCGGGCGGGTTGGGCGCGCTCGAAGCCAGTCAGGTGTTCGCGCTGGGCGCGTTCGGCGTGAGCGCGGCTTCGGCCATCAGCGTGACCCTGCTTATCCGTGCCCGCGACATTTTAATCGGCGGCATCGGATTGCTTCTGGCAGGTCGAGGGGTTACAAAGTAAAATTGGAGTCGCACACCGTGTTATAACCATTCTTATTGTTAAAGGAGTTGAGTCATGAAACTTAACAAGACGCAGTACGGAATCATCATCGCCGCGCTCACCACGACCGCCATCCATTTCGCGGCCGCGTTCGATCAGCACATTTTCCCGCATGGCCCCGACCCGCTCTTCCTGTTGAACGGCATCGGCTACCTCAGCCTGCTGGGCGCGTACTTTTTACCCATCCCATTTTTTCAGCAACGGCACAAACTGATCGGTCAGGCGTTGATGGCATTTACCATCGTGACCATCGCGGCATGGCTCGTCATTTGGGTCGGCTTCTATGTGATTCGCGACGGCTTCTCCTTCTTCGACTACGATGCCAGGTATGGCATTCCCGCCAAACTCGCGGAAATTCTCCTGCTGATTTTCCTGCGCTCCGACAAAAAATGAATCTTGCACGCGGGGTAGAATAGCCGCATGAAACGCCAGACGATTTACTTCACCGCGCCGCGACAAGTGGAACTCCGCGAGGAGACCCTGCCTGCCCTCGGCGCGGACGAAGTGCTGGTGGAGACGACCTGTTCCGCGATCAGCGCGGGGACCGAGATGCTCGTCTACCAGGGCCGCTTCCCGCGGGACGTTGAAACTGATCCCGTTATCTCGAGTCTGCGCGGCGGCTTTGAGTATCCGCTGGCGTACGGGTATGCGACGGTGGGGCGAGTAATGGATGTTGGTAAATCGGTAAATCGGGAATTGGTAAATCGGTCCGTGTTCGCGTTCCAACCACACACTTCCCACTTCATTACGACTCCCGATTCCCTATTCCCCATTCCTGAATCTCTCTCTCTCGAAAACGCCTGCTTTCTCCCCAATATGGAAACCGCTGTCAACCTCGTGCAGGACGGCGCGCCAATTTTGGGCGAGCGCGTAATGGTCTTTGGACAGGGAATTGTCGGCCTACTAACCGCCTCCCTGCTAAAAGAATTTCCGCTCGACGCGTTAGTCACCGCTGACTGTTTTCCTCTACGACGCGAATCTTCTCTCGCTCAAAAAGTAACTGCCTCGCTTGATCCCGATGCCATAGACTTTCACGCTTCTTTATCTGGCTATGCGCAGGACGGATTTGACCTCGTTTACGAGCTGAGCGGCAATCCGTCCGCGCTGAACGACGCCATCGCATCCACGCGTTTTTCGGGACGCATTGTTATCGGCTCGTGGTACGGAGAGAAGCGCGCCCCCATTGATCTCGGCGGAGCGTTCCACCGCTCGCGCATCAAGCTCATCTCGTCGCAGGTCAGCACCATCGCGCCAGAGTTGTCCGCGCGCTGGGACAAGTCACGCCGCTTCGGGGTCGCGTGGGAGGCGCTGAGGAGGATCCAGCCAGAGAGGTGGATCACGCACCGTTTCCTGTTGAGTCAAGCCGCGGAGGCGTATCGTCTGCTGGATGAGAGTCCGCAGGAAACTATTCAAGTTATATTCCAACATCAACAACTATGACAAAACTACTAGAAACCAAAATATACGTTCAATATTCCCAACTTGCCATTATAGACGCCGAAGACAAATCGAGTTATCCACAATGGGAGACTGGGGAAGAACTTATTCTATTTGGAGAAAAGGGAATAGTAGTTGCAACAGAGAATGATATAAAAGTAAATACAATCGTTTCTTCCAATATTCCAAAAACTAACGGAAACCTCCTTGGTTCAGGAAGCATTCAAGTAGGCAGGAAAGGTATGCTTGTTGGAAATGTTACGACAAATGATTTGCATTCGATTGAATGTCTTTCGGGAAAGACCAGGATAACGATCTATGTGGACAATCCTGGAAAAGCGCAAATTGTAGAGTTCGTAATTCAACCTGAGGATGAGCATCATTAATTGCCATGAAATTCCACTACACAAACCTCGACACCTGCCAAACCGCGACGGGACTGGTCGTGGTTATTGACGTCATCCGCGCCTTCACCAACGCGGCTTTTGCTTTTTCGCGCGGCGCGAAGGAGATTTATCCCGTCAGCACGGTGGATGAAGCATTGGAATTCAAACAGCAAAATCCCGAAGCACTGGCTTGCGGAGAAGTGGGCGGCATTCCACCCAAGGATTTTGACTTTGGCAACTCCCCCACTCACACAAACATCCTCGATCTGTCGGGGCGCGTCATCGCTCAACGCACAAGCGCAGGGACGCAGGGAATTGTGCGCAGTGCGCTGGCAAGTCACATGGTCGCGGCCAGTTTCGTGGTCGCGGGCGCGACGGCGAAGTACATCCAACGTCTCCAGCCCGATGATGTCTCATTTGTCATCACAGGCGAAACATACGATGGCGGCGCGGAGGACTTCGCCTGCGCCGAATACCTCGAAGCGCTCCTGCGCGGTATGTCGCCAGACGTCACCATCTTCCTTGACCGCGTCCGCAATTCGCACGACGGACAGCAATTCCTGAACGGAGATCATCCTCACGCTCCCGCCAGTGACATCGACCACTGCACCAGCGCGGGCAAATTTCCGTTCGCCATGCCTGTCACCCGCGAAAACGGACGCCACATCATGCGCGCCGTCCATCCCTGACACCTGAAACCTGACATTGGAGAACCCATGTACACCCTCGCCGTCCGCCGTGAATTCATAGCCCGCCACTTCCTCATCGGAGGGGATTGGGGTGTGGAAAATTTTCCCAACTCGCATCATTACGTTTTGGAATTGCAACTCACTGGGATCGAACTCGACCTGCACGGCTATCTCGTAGATATCGTGGATGTGGAAAAACATCTCGATGTTATAGTTGATTATTACAAAGAGCAAATGCTTAACGAAAAAACCGATTTCGCGGGATTGTATCCATCCATTGAACATTTCGCGCGGATACTCGCCAC
>JAYRVQ010000546.1:0-7012 GCA_041918465.1 Anaerolineales bacterium | reverse complement strand
CATTCATCCACCGAGGGCGTGGCGCGCTTCCTGCCCGCTGTCTCCGGCTTTCTGATGGAACAGGAACTTGAATATCTTGGACGCGCGGTTGCGAATCCCGAACATCCCTATATCGCCATTCTTGGCGGCGCGAAGATCAGTGACAAGATTCTTGTGGTCGAGACTTTGCTCTCTAAGTGCGACAAACTCATCATCGGCGGCGGGATGGCGAACACCTTCCTCGCGGCCAAGGGATTCAACATGCAGGATAGCCTCGTTGAGGCCGCGTCCATTGACATAGCAAAATCCATTCTGGCAAAGGCGGGCGACAGGATCATCCTGCCCGTGGATGCGGTCATCGCGGACAAGTTCGAGGTCGAAGCGCAGAGTCAAATCGTGGACGCAGACAAAATCCCCGCGGGCTGGCGCATGATGGATGTGGGTCCGAAAACGCTCGAGAGTTATAAACGCGCGTTGAGCGGAGCCAGGCTCGTTGTCTGGAATGGACCCGTGGGCGTCTTCGAGATGCCGAAGTTCGCGGAGGGGACGTTCGCCCTCGCGAAACTGCTGGCTGAGTCCGGCGCGACAACCGTCATCGGTGGCGGTGACAGCGCCAGCGCGGTCAAGAAGGCGGGCGTCGCCAAGCAGATGACGCACGTCTCCACTGGCGGCGGCGCTTCGCTGGAATTCCTGGAAGGCAAGGAATTACCCGGCGTGGCGGCGTTGAATGATAACTAGTTTTGTAGTTTGATAATTATGAAGTTGTGGGTCGCGCGATGAGCGCGGCCCATTTTTTTATGCGTTAGCCCGAAGCGGTGTGCTGAGCCTGCCGAAGCAGGCTTTGTATCTGAGCACAGGTGATTTATCCCCGTGCGGCCTTCATTTCAATTTATCCACACCTTACACGCGGGTCATGCCAAATTAACAACCCTCGGCTATAATCAGAAAAACTTTTGAAAGGGAAAGTCTATGCCCTTTATTGCCGGTGAAAATATTGGCCCCTATCGCGTTATGGAGCAGTTGGGACAGGGCGGCATGGCCACGGTCTACAAGGCCTATCATGCCGCGCTCGACCGCTACGTGGCGCTCAAAGTCCTGCATCCCGCGTTCGGGGAGGATCCCAACTTTCAAGCGCGCTTCCAGCGCGAGGCGCGGCTGGTGGCGAGACTTGACCACCCGAATATCGTCCCCATTTTCGATTATTCCGAACACGAGAAACAACCTTTTCTGGTCATGAAATTCATCGAGGGGGAGACGCTCAAAGCGCGCATGGCGCGCGGTCCGCTTGCATCGGACGAACTCGCCAGGATCATTGAAGCCATCGGTTCCGCGCTTGCCTATGCCCATAAGATGGGCATCCTGCATCGCGATATCAAACCTTCCAATGTTCTTTTGATGAACGATGGCTCGATCTATCTCGCGGACTTTGGGCTGGCGCGCATCGCCTCGATGGGCGAGTCCACTCTTTCGGGCGACATGATCATGGGCACGCCGCAATATATCTCGCCTGAGCAGGCCATGGGAAAGAAAGACCTCGACGAAGGCACGGATATTTATTCCTTTGGCGTCATGCTCTACGAAATGGTGGTTGGTCAAGTCCCCTTCAACGCCGACACGCCCTTCTCCATCATCCACGACCACATCTACACTCCGCTCCCAATTCCACACAGCATCAATCCAGGCGTGCCCGAATCTGTGGAGCGCGTCCTGCTCAAAGCCTTGAGCAAGGAACGCCCTGACCGCTACGCCTCGGTGACGGATATGGTGACCGCTTTCAAACACGCCTGGCAGTCGGCGGGAGTCCCAATGAAAGGGACGACGGTCACGCTTCCTCCTCAGGTTGTGCCTGCCTCCGTTAAACCCGCCTCTGCCACCGCCAAGCGTGAAGCCGCGCCCGCAGACAAAACGGTCGCGGCCGCTGAACCGAAAGCGAAGAAAAAACGTCCGCGTTGGGTGATGGTTGCTGGATCAGTTTTGCTTTTACTCTGCCTCGTATTTGCCTTCTTCGCCATCCGCCGTGGCGGACTTTTTCCACGGGTCTCCCAGGCCGTGACACGCACTGTGGCCGCGCGGACTGTTTCTACAAAGACGCCTACCCTCGAGCCAAATCAGACTCCCAGCCGGCTTCCAGTTGAAATGCCGGAATTATCCACTCCCCAGCCGCAGGGACCGACGCCCAATCCCGAGATACTGGAATCCCAGCGATTGGTGAACGAGAATCCGAACGACGCGTACGCCCATCTGCGATTATCCCTGGCTTATTTTGACGCAGGCCAGTCGCGCTCAGCGTATGAGACCCTCAATACTGCTGCGAACCTTGCCGGGCAGGAACAGGGATTTTTCCTGGATGCCGCTCAAAAGTTCACAGACCGTGAAGCGTGGGTGGCCGCGGCCGCCATGTACGTCCGCGCCATCCGATCACAGCCGGGCGGACAAATCTCCCCGGAACTGGAAACCCGATTCCACGAGGCAGTCTACAAGGCCTCAGCCGCAGAGGAGATATCTCTCTACCTGCCGTTCGAAACCATTGCCAGTTTGGATCAGCCCATTGCCCTTGTCGCCGAATCGCGCTTCAACCTACATCGCGGCGACAACCCCAAGGCGCGCGAGTTTTTGGAACGCGCCCGCCGTCTCAAACCCAGCATGCCCGAAATTACACTGCTGGATGCTGAAATTTCCGTCAAAGAGGGCCGGAAGCCCGATGCTCGGCAACTGTTAAATAACCTGATGTCCAGCCTCGACACGCCAGATTGGATCCGCTCCCTCGCCGACACCTATCTTCTTCAATTAAGGTAAATCATGCGTACACCACTCGTTGCTGGAAACTGGAAAATGAATAAGACCGTCGCCGAAGCCCGCGACCTCGTCTTCAAAATGGCGATCCAATTGCGCGAAATCCGCGGCGTGGAAAAAGTTCTCTGCCCGCCCTTCCCCTCGCTGGTGGCTGTCTCCGCGTTGCTGGCAGGTACCGACATTGGTATCGGCGCGCAGAACATGCACTGGGAAGCCAAAGGCGCGTTCACGGGCGAAGTGGCGCCGAACATGGTGAAGGAATTTTGCAACTACGTCATCATCGGCCACTCCGAGCGGCGGACGTATTTCGGCGAGACAGATGAGACTGTGAACAAAAAAGTCCGTGCCGCGCAGGCCGCCGATTTGACTCCCATCGTCTGTGTTGGCGAGACGCTCGAACAGTACGAATCGAATCGGACCTCGGAAGTGGTTGCGCGTCAAATGCGCGACAGCCTCGCTGGGACGGATCCCGCGCTCGCGTCCCGACTCGTCATCGCCTACGAACCTGTCTGGGCCATCGGCACGGGACGCGCCTCGACGCGCGAAAACGCCGAGGGTGTCGTCCGCGACCTCATCCGTCCCGCGCTGACCGAACTTTTCGGCGCGGACGCGGCCCAGTCGGTGCGCGTCCTCTACGGCGGGTCGGTCACTGCGGCCAACGCGGCGGAATATTTCGCCAGCCCTGAAATTGACGGCGCACTCGTCGGCGGCGCCAGTCTCAAAGTGGATGATTTCATCGGAATTGTCCAGCATTGCATTTCATCAAAAGGAGGTTGAAATGACAAAAGCAGGTTTGATCTCAGGGGCGGCCATGTTCGTATTGTCATTACTCGCGGGGGTGATCGTTAGCCCGTTGTGCGCGTTGTGCGTTCCATTGATCACGGGATTGCTGGCGGGGTATCTGACGGGAGTGTTCGAGAAACTCCCAGAGACGGTGGTCTCGCGCGGGGCGATTGCAGGCGCGATCGCTGGCGGGATCGGCCTGGTGGGACAGCTCGTCGCCTCGGTCATCAACGCTGCAGTGATGCAGAATCCAGAAAATCAACTCAACCGCGTGCTTGGACTGCCCCCCGTGGACGCTGGCACAATGTGGATGGTGCAAATTGGCCTGGCCTGTGTTGTGGGACTGATCAACGTCGGGTTGACGGCTGGCCTCGGCGCGGGCGGCGGCGCCATTTGGAAGGGCACGGCGGGCAAATCGCAACCGCCTGCTCCCATCGATCCTGCCGCTCCTGCAATGTAATTCGTTTTCTGAAACAAGATTGCGCCGTCCTCTCGAAACACATTGCGAGGACGGCGCACTACTCTCTGTTCTCTGCTCTCTTTCTCATGTTCACTGGCCTCGCCTGGTTCCTCATTGCGCTCACGCCGCTGGTTTTCCTCCAGCGGCTTTTGCACCGTGAAATTCAGGCGGTTTTCCTCATCACCACCCGCCACCCGGGTTTGACGGTGGGACTCTTCTCGATGCTCTTCTTCCCTGGCGTGCTTATGCACGAACTCAGCCATTTTCTCGTGGCGAAATTACTCGGCGTGCGGACGGGTGGATTCTCGCTGTTGCCTCAGGTTCTTCCCGATGGGCGTCTCATCCTCGGCTACGTGGAAACCGCGCGCACGGACGTGGTCCGCGACTCGCTGATCGGACTCGCCCCTCTCGTCGCGGGCGGACTCTTCATCGCCTACGCGTCCATCTTCAAATTGAATCTGCTCCTGCTCTGGCAGACCTTCCAAAATGGACAGGGGGAACTCTTCCTCGCCGCGCTGCGCGCCATGCCAAATGTGAACGATTTCCCGCTCTGGTTCTATCTCACTTTTTCGGTCAGCAGCACCATGCTCCCCTCCGCTTCCGACCGCCACGCGTGGACTCCGCTCGCGGTTTGGGTGGTCTCCATCCTCGCGCTGGCGCTGGTCGCGGGCGCGGGCCCGTGGATGCTCGCCACCGTCACCCCGCCGCTGAATGATTTCCTGCAATCCGTCGCGATGTTATTTGGTTTAAGCGCGGCCGTCCATGCCATGCTCCTCCTGCCGACGTTTCTCCTTCACAAGTTTTTCGCCCGCCTGCTGAAAGTGGACATTGCTTGAGCCTGCAAGAACCATCCACGAATGAAATACGAATAAACGAATGGACGCCGTCCCATATTCGTACATTCGTGACCCTATTCGTGGATGGTTCCCCATTGACTTTTCTCCATCCCATGCCATAATAATCGCATGAAAAGATTTTTTCTTTTAGCACTCCTGCTTGCAACCGCCTGCGTGCCTGTCTCTACGCTTGCACCGACGCTAACCGCTACCCTTGTTCCCTCTCCAACATTCACCTCCATCCCCGCACCGACCGCTACCATCACGCCTACTCCCGCCCCCTCCCTTCCCGCCAACTTCCCCCAGGAATTCCAAGACCAGTTGGCTGATAGAGAAGTTAATCAAGTTGATAGCGACGGAGACAAACAAGTTGACAAGATAATCGACTCAGCCACTGGCGAGACCCTGTTTCAGCTCGACGCCCAGGGCGAGTGGCTGAGAATCATTACCTTTCCTCTTGAAGGCGGCGGCACCTTTGAAATGCCCAGATTTGAAACACCGAAAGATGGCTATGATTTTATTGTGAAAAATGGTATTAATTGGGGAGATTTTACCATTGGGAATAATCCTGATGCTGCTGATTTTTTTCAAAATAAAATTGGAAAAATTCCCGGAGAGGTTGGTGCTAAATTTGGAAATGGGCTGTTTTTAATTAATGATGAATCATTAAAATCACACATTATGGTTTATGATGCCATAAACGGTGCAATTGTTGTTTATCAGACAAATGAAAACTTACTTAAGGCTATCTATATAAATCAGGATGTTTCTAAAGTTTGGGCTTGGTTAGAATCTTTATAATAGTAAAAGGCTGACTACGGTTGGATTTTAGTTGAAATATTATTTATTCCCCACTATGATAATGTTGTGGAGAAGAAATTGGTTTTTGGAATATCAACAGTTTTTGGAATTATCCTTGTTATTGTTATTGTTGAGTTAATGTTCTATTTTAGCCAAAAGAACAATCAAAACATCTCAGACGAAAGTATACAAAGGGAAAAGCAAGAGAGTGAATTATTGGTAGTGCCAAAAGAGGGGCTTCCATTAGAATTGTCTGAAGATTTTAATCCGACCTTAAACGCGCCGCGGTTTATGATCCAATCAGTCGATAAAAGAACAGATACATTAACTCTTAAATCAGTATAGCCAAAAGTGTTTGCAGATAAAAAAGTAATAAGTCAAATAGACTGTAGTGAGGTAAAAATTACTAATCCCAAAGACAAGACAGATCAATATGTTTCAATAGAACAATTTATCAATATAATTGAATCAACCTCGAAAGAGCTAATGATTTTTAGCGGACTTTGCCGCGATACCACATGTATGAAAATATTCAGTAATTGCCATTTGTTTATTTCTGAACTCGCTCTATGAATTTTACAGTGTTTAATCAGAGAAAAGATATTTGGCGGTCCATATTATTCTTACTTTTAATAATTTTTTCGACAAGAACAGTTTTTGCAGAATGTGACTATGTTCAAAGAGGTCCAGTATCTGATTTTCCTGAAGAATATTGCACGAGTTATGTATGTAAAACGGGTATGTGTTCTGAAGGTGTTGAAGTTTATTCTTGTAATAATTACGAATTAATTTATCCATATCCTGGTTGGGGTTGTTATTATCAGAATTATGTCTGTGATACGTCTTGTTCTGGAGATGGCGGCGGGGGGCCGGGCGGGTGTACAACCACGCCGCCGAGAAATTTGAGCATTAACCGAGATTATTCGCCGACTCCGCCGGAAGTCCAGGCTACCTGGACGCCGGGTACGGGCGGCCGCCGGCAGGCGTTCGTAGCGTCGAGCAATGCAGTGGCGGTGCAAATGAATTGCGCCGGCTTTTACCGGCCCGAGTGCGTGATTTACGAATTCAGTTTACCCAATGGACAAACCACTTATGAAGCTGATAAAGGGATATTTACCGAAGCCGGAACAGTCTACCAGTTTAAAGTCGTGAACGTAGCGGCCGATTCCTGTTCTCAATCAACGACCAAGCCCTGGTTATCGTCCTGCACTTTAACGCCGGGAAGCAGTAATTTGGATATCAACGACACAGTGGATTTGATCATGAACATTGTGGACTCGCTTAATGTCCGGCGGGTGGAGTTTAGTTCCAACAATCCGGCGGTCAGTCTTAGTCCGACGTCAGCTGGGACCACGGCCTT
>JAYRVQ010000545.1:0-6754 GCA_041918465.1 Anaerolineales bacterium | reverse complement strand
TGCTGGCGATGATGGCCGAGAGCGCGTGCCAGTGACCTGTGAGTTCGATGCGTTCTTCGCGGGCAGGCCACATGCGGAAAATTTCGTCGAGGCGGATCGCCATGAAGATGCCGATGCCGCTCGTCGTGAAGTTCATGAACAGCATTTGCCAGGTAGGACCGAACTTAAGCGGGTCGCTGACCATCGCACCAAGTTTTTGGAGGAAAGTCGGTTTGGCAAGGTGGGCTGTGCCATCTTTGGCGAATTTGTTCCAACTCCAGATGAGCAGGAAGAGCGCCGCCAGCATGGACGGGGTAGCGCCGACGTAGATGATCATGTGGGCGATGGGTTCGAGCGGAGTTGCTACGCCCCACACGCCGAGATTGAGCACGATACAGCCGAGGATCATCAGCGGCATGGCAACCTTGTGCCACGCGCCTTTGAAGTTCAGCCAGCGCCCGATGATGAGCGTGATCATGATGGCGATGAGCGCCAGCATGATGTGCAGGTGGCCGATGATGGAATATTCCATCGTGGTTTTGTGCGGCAGGCGGATGACATTTTCCGCGAGGAATGCCTCAAAGCCGTTGCCGAAGAACGAGCCAGGCACCGCACCAAAGAGCGCGGAGATGACGGTCGTCACGGCGGCGGTGAAGAAGGCAACACGTTCGATGTCCACGCCTTTTTTCGTGCGGGCGTAACTTGTGTCGGTGATGTAATACTCAGAATTCCACGGCCAGAGCGCGATGCACAGCAACACGCCCGCGAAGAAGATCAGCGAGAGTCCTGTGATGTACAGTCCGTGGAATGCCCAGTTGTGACCGAAGTACGCGAAGCCCATACCGAAGACCATCGTTAAAATGTAGCCGACGGTGATGAGCAGGCGTACAGCCATCTTGTAGAATTCTTTCATCTTCAACAGGCTGGTGACCATGTACGTCTCGATAGCGACAACGGCCATGGCGATGGAGTGGTACAGGATGATGATGCGCCCCTCGCGCTCGGACTGGACTATGTCCATGCCGAGGAGTTTGATCACGATCTCGCGCACGCCCATCTCGGCCATCGGTCCCGACAACATGCCCCACACCGCGGCGACGATTCCAATCATCGCAATCGCCACGAGGATGAGGCCTTTGGTCGAGCCGAAGAGGTAGTTGAAACGGGTTTTGATGAACTGCATGGTTACTCCTAAACAGGGAGATTCGAGCCTGTGAGAAAAATATCACAAACCAGGCTGGCTGTCTTTGACAAAAGACAAATGATTGCGGGGTGAATCTGCCGCAGAGTTTTTGAACCGCGAAGCACGCAAAGTCCGCTAAGAAATTCTTCAATTCCCTTCGCGTTCTTCGCGGTCTTCGCGGTTAGTTTCTCCGTGGCTTGGCGACTAGAAGACTAGCTGACCAGCGACCAGGCGACTATCCTTTGCGCGTGAATCCGATTGTGAACGCACCCGTCATGAGCAGGAGCAACGGGGTGAGGATCATCATCACGAAGGCGGGGCTGAAGAACAGCAACTGCGCGCCCATTGAAATGAAGGCCAGCGCGATGCCGCCGAGACCAATGAGCAGGCCGCCGATGCCGACCCAGTAGAATCCCTGCGGCGCGCCCTTGGCGAAGAACGGTCCGAGGAAGATCACGAGTCCCGCCACGCCGTGGAAGAGCGGAACGGCGATCTTCTTCAGCGAGTCCATCCCGCCGATGCTGGTGATGGCAATCGCCAAAAAGCCGATGACAGCGAACCACTTGAAGTACTTTTTCCAGGAGGGGAAGTACTCCTCGGCGAGTCCCATCGAGATGCCGAGCGGAATCAGGCTGGCAACCGTCAGCACGTAGGGCGAGGCGAGCAGATCCAGGCCGAAGAAGATCAGCAGGAGTCCAGAAATCAAAAGCACCGCAAAACCCATCAGATAGTAGATGTTATGTAGCGCTTTGTGCAAGTTGTACCGTTGCCAGAAATACCAGCACAGGTACGCGGCCAAAAGGCCAGTAAGCAGAAGGAACAGGTTGTCAAGCGTGAACATTTGCATTCTCCTTTTGTGGGATTTGAAAATCACAACACTCACTATGGCAGAGCGTTGTGTGAATTATGACACAAATTAGCGTAATTTTTCAGTGACATAAATCACAATTCCGTTTTGCACTTGACCTTGAACCTGTTTCCTTATTCTGAGCGGAATCCACCCTTGGTCACCTCTTGCCCGACCTCTGAGTGGATTCCGCTTCGACGCGTTGATCACACCTTCGCGTTCCACGCCTCGAGCATTTTCTTTGTGCCGGGGAGCAACAGGTAAACGAGCAGTGCCGTGCTCATCACGGGCGCAACCAGGAACATGGAGAACCTGCCCTTTACGAGCACATCCGTCATGCCGACGGGGAATCCGCCGAACATGGACATGGCCGCCGCAAATACGCCGACGGGCAAAGCCCACGATTTACCCTTGACCAGCCCGAAGATGAAGGAGGCCCAAACTGCCGCGCCCCACCAGTTCACCATCTGCGACATGGCGTACATCGAACTGACAAAGCCCTTCGCCTCGGTCTGGTGACGCGAGATCGCGCCGACACCGTCGATGAACGTCAGCACATACGCCAACCCGCTGACAAATGCGATGGCAATGATCTTCTTGTCTACGCCGCCGATGATGAGCATCCCGAACCAAAGCACAAACGCGATCAGGAACACCCAGATGGTCGGGGCAGGCAGGCCAATGCTGGATGGCGGGATGATGGGGAAAAAGCCCGCCAAAATCTGGATGGTAGCAGCCACCGTCCCCCAGAACCAGGCCCATTTCGCCTTGTTCAGGAAACCGTATAGCACCATTACCCACAGCGCTCCCGCCGCGACTCCTAGCCAGCTCAGCAGGGCAAACACGATCTGCACCGTGATGGCCTCATCGGGCCGTTCCCCTGCCAGTTTGCCATCGATGTTGACCTGATAGATGCTTGCCATCAGGAACAGCACCAACAAGCCAACCAGGATGCCGACAATGGACAGTGCCACCCCTAACTTGTTGTTACCTTTCATAGGGACCTCCGAATATCAGGATTGTTTGTTTTCCAGCATCTTTTGTGTGCCGGGAAGTAAAAGCACAATTAGTAATACCGTACTCAGGATGGGCGCTGGCAGGAACATCGAGAAGCGCTGGACTTCGGCCACGTTATGGATGCCCATCGGATATCCGCCGATCATGGACATGACTGCGGCAAAGATGCCCACTGGAATTGCCCACGACTTTTGCTTGAGCGCCGCGAAAATAAAGACCGCCCAGGCCGCCGCGCCCCACCAATTCACCTGTTGCGAAAGAACGTACAGCCCGTTCCAGAACGTGTTCGCGTTCTCAACAAACGTTGTCGGCGTCTGGAAGGTGGTCTGGAATTTGGAGATCGGCGCGACGCCGTCAATGAACGTCAGAACATAGGCCAGTCCCGCGACGAAGGTGAGTGTGATGATCTTCCCGCTTACGCCGCCGATGAAGAGCATCCCGAACCACATCACCGCGGCTAACAGGAACACCCACATGGTCGGGACGGGCAGTCCGCTGTCCGCGGCGGGGATCATCGGGAAGAATCCCGCCAGCAGGAGCACGGTTGCGGCGATCGCTCCCCAAAACCACGCCCAATCCTGCTTCTTTAGGAAGCCCCATAAAACCGCGGCAGAGAGCGCGCCAGCCGCCGTCCCCAGCCAGCCAAGCACCGCGTAGACGATCCGCACAGTGTTACTCTCTTCCCAATCTCCCGCGTTGAAGTGGGTATGGATGACGGCGTTGTATGTGTCTGCAATGAAATACAGGCACAGGATTCCCGCCACGATTCCGAGAACGGCAAGCGCGGCTCCGAGTTTGTTGTTGTTTTTCATATCGAATCTCCTTGTTGTGAAGCCGAGTGTTTTACTTGTTTTTTCGCTGTTGTAAAAACAACAGGATGATGATCAATACCCAAACAGACAGTCGCACGGTCATGGCGACAATGCTGTCTGTGGCTACTACTTCGCGATAGGCAGTTTGCAGGATCAACATGACAATGGCGTGGAAGCCAAATGTCCCAATGGCCGCGGGCATGGCGAACCGATTGTTCTTCCAGATCACAACGGCAGAGAAAAAGATCGAAACCAATCCCATTGTGAAGTTGTAGATGGGGAGCCAGTCAATAACGTAGTAATCAGGTAGGAAGCCGAGCAACACCTTGCCGCCTGCAAACACAGCCATCAGGCCGATAATAAATGCCAGAATGGAAGCAATGCGGTTGAGCGCGTTTTGAATTTTCATTTCATCTCCTTTATCTCATTCACTGAGCCATCTGCGGGGCTTTTCGTTTTCGCTGTCCTTTGACAATATACGGGAGCAAGTATAGGTATGAGCCTGTGAGCGCCATGAGCAGCATCAGAATGGATGGGAGTTTTTCCCATTTCTCCCAAAATTCGAGCATAGATGGATTATTCATTGCCTCGATAACGAGTCGTACAGGAATTAATAATGCAGTTGGGATTGCGATCCAGCGATGGATCAGTCGCAGCCATTTATTCAGGAATTTCGTCATTGCTGGTGGTCTTTTCCTTAAGGATGGGGGATAGATGCACGGTTCGGGATGGAGACGGCGCGCCAGGCGCTTCGATGCGGTTGACCACGCCGCGCACTCCCTCAGTCTCCTCAGCCAGTTCCGCGGCCAGGATGCGCGTCTCGATGGAATTCACCACGCCCGCCAGGTGGACGATCCTGTTCATCACGCCCACGCGCAGGTTGGCGTAGGCGGTTCGCTCGTCCGCTGCGAAACGGGACAGGATGGCGGCGCGCAGTTTTTCGTCCAGGGTTGAAGCGGAAGGGGTGGTCATCGCATCACACAAAAAAAGCAGGTCAATCTGCTCCCAGTGTACAGACTGACCTGCTTTTTGCATACGACTTTTGTCGTGTGAAATTTCACAATTTGCCGCGTTCCGCCAGACCTTTCGGGTCGAGCAGGACGATAGCCTGCTTCTCCACCCTGAGCAATCCCTCCGCTTCGAGCGTCTTCAGCCCGCGGCTCAATACGTCGCGCACCGTCCCAAGCCGCACAGCCATTTCATCGAACGTCGTCCAGTCACGGCGGGGGACGATCAATTGTCCTTCGCGCGCCTCTGCGTGCTGTAACAGCGTGTTTGCCAGCCGCGCCTCCACATTTCGCAGGGACAGGTCTTCCACCAGTCCGATGTAGTGCAACACGCGGCCGCTCAGGTGACGGATGACCGCCATCGCCAGCGCGGGATATTGTTTGGTCAACTCCAAAAATTTGTCAGCGGGGATCGTCCACACGTCCACATCTTCGAGCGCCACCACCGTGCCAGGATAAGTCGTGCCGCTGAATACGGCGATATCCCCAAAGATTTCCCCCGACTCTAGGAACAACATCGCCTGCTCGCGTCCGTCGCGGGACATGCGCGTGGCTTTGACCCAGCCGCGTTCCAGCAGGTAAAGTGCCTCTGCGGGTTCGCCTTCGATGTAGATAACCTGCCCCGCCGCGAAGTGACGCAGAGATACAGACGCGGCGATTCGTTCTTGGACCTCAGGCGGGATTCCGTCAAAGTGGTGGATTCGGGCGAGGAGCGCTTTCAGCCGCGCAAAATGTTGGGGAGCGGGAGGCAGGTTCGTAGTCATGAAAGAGGCGAGAAAGTCCGCCTCTATTTTACTTTAGTAATCACTTTTAATTCGAGCGAACCATCTCGTGCACAGGTATTCAAACATTCGAGACAGCGGATACATTCGGCGTCGGCCAGATTGTTTGGCACGTCTTCGATGCCCATCGAACATTCGATGTCACAGCGCCCGCAGTTGTTGCAGGTGGCGCTGCTGACCAGACGCACGGGTGAGATTTTGTTGAAGATCGCCAGCGTCGCGCCGAGCGGACAAAAATACTTGCACCAGAAGCGTTCCACTAAAATCGAGCCAGCCAGAAAGACGCCGAGAGTCAGCCATAATAATGAAGTCATCTTGAGACTGAACACGGCGCGCACGGGACAGAACTCGCGCAAGGGCGGGAATGCCGCGTACAGGCTGGCGATCAGGATAATTCCAAGAACCAGATATTTTGCGTAACGAAGCGGACGATCCACGACGGTGGGCAGGCGCAGGGGCAAAATCGTTTTGCTTTGCCTGCCGCGGATGCGATGTCTCTCGCCGAGGAGTTTCCGCGTCCACTCCGCGACGAAATCCTGGAGCGCGCCGAGTCCGCACAGCCAGCCGCAGAAGGCGCGTCCCGCCACGAGCGAGACTCCCAGCGTAGCGATCAAAACCGAGAAGTTGAGCAGGTTGGTGGACTTGAGCAGGTGCCCGCTAAAGAGGTAGGGGAGAAGCGTTTCGATTCCGCCGAAGGCGCAGAATGAGTCGAATGATCCGCCGCGCGAGGCCTCGCCGGGCATGATGTGTCGCAGTCCGAGCACGAAGGTGCCAATCACCGCCAGCCATTGGATGACACGGCGACTTTTGGAAAGCGAGAATGGTTTTTCACGGACAGCGGTGGTCATGCCAGAGTCTCCATAGTTGCGAGGGCGACTTGAATCAGCGCGCTGTTTTCGTGGCCTTCGCCTCCGCGTACGGGTCCGAAGCCGAGCAGTATGCCAAGCAGGAGGAAAATCGCGTACGCGGCAATGATGATGTAGGGATAGTAGCGTGGGTTGATTTTCATGGTTGAAGTTACCTCCCCCTTGTGTTCACAAGGGGGAGGTCCCAAAGGAGAATGCGCCTGAAATCAGGCCTCTGGTGATTTATCTTCCAACAGGTGCTTCTTGAAGAGTGGAACCAGC
>JAYRVQ010000544.1:0-6693 GCA_041918465.1 Anaerolineales bacterium | reverse complement strand
TTATGGATACCTGCGTGAAATTGAAGTGTATATGTCATTGGCGCAAGCCAATCCGCGGGAATTTGCGTGGATAAACGATAACAACCTTTTTGCATCAGCGCTACAAATTCCGCCCCCGCATCATGAAAGGAGCGAAAAAGCAAACCTTCGTTTTTATCGTACAAATCAAAAAAGACCCGCAAACCACGCACTTCTTCTAAAATTTCATATTCGATTTCAATTTCTACGGGCGAACCATTCCCAACCAAATTGGTTTCTTGACCATTTTGTAAAATACGCACATTCAGCAACCTGAAAACAGAATCAGCCGGAAACGAAGCAATGATTGACTGAACATTGCTCATACCCCTGGCAGTTTCTGAACCGGACAGATAGTCCGACACAACAGTATCAGATAGCCCTTGATTAACCAAGCTTCCGTGTTTAAGCAAAATGGCTTTGCGACATAACTGGCGAATCATGGGCAAGTTATGACTCACAAACAACACCGTCCGTCCGCCCTCGGCCACCTCGCCCATCTTACCCAGGCACTTCTTCTGGAATTCGGCATCGCCGACCGCCAGCACTTCATCCACCACCAAAATTTCGGGGTCAAGGTGAGCGGCCACAGCAAAAGCCAGGCGCACATACATGCCGCTCGAATAGCGCTTGACCGGGGTATCAATAAACTTCTCCACTCCGGCAAAGTCCACAATCTCATCAAATTTGCGGGTCACTTCGGTTTTGGTCATGCCCAAAATCGCGCCGTTCAGGTAGACATTCTCGCGCCCGGTCAATTCGGGGTGAAAGCCTGTCCCCACTTCGAGCAGGCTGGCAACCCGACCTTTGACTTTGATCTTTCCGGAAGTTGGGGCAGTCACGCGGGAGAGTATCTTAAGCAGAGTACTTTTCCCCGCCCCGTTGCGGCCAATAATCCCCAGCACTTCTCCCTGCTCAACGGTAAAGGAAACATCTTTGAGCGCCCACAGTTCTTCCCCATTGCGATCGTCGCGGTCGGTCTCGCCAATGCGAAGCAAGGGATTTGGCTTGCCGCGTATCCTCGCCCACCATAGACTCAAGTCATGGGTAAAAGTGCCTGTGCCAATCTGTCCAAGCCGATATACTTTGGAGAGATGTTCGATAGAGATGACCGTTGTCATATCGTATCCATGAACGTCTGCTCGACGCGGTTAAATATGACACTGCCCAAAAATACCACCACAACCATAAAACTAAAACTATAAAGCAACTGAACAAGATTCACCGTCCCCACTCCCAAAAACGCATAGCGAAAGGCCTCCACGATGGACGTCATCGGGTTGGCCATGATAAGCCATCGATAGTTTTCCGGAATGGAAGAAACCGGGTAGATCACCGGTGTGGCATACATCAGCAATTGCACACCGAATTGTACGAGAAAGCGCAGGTCTCGGTACTTGGTGGTCAACGAAGAAACGATGATGCCAAATCCAAGTCCCAGCCCTGCCATCATCAGAATCAGAACAGGGGAAAGTGCAATCCACAGCCAATTTAGTTGAATGAAAGTTCCACGCGCAGCGAAGAAGCCAACAAAAACAAGGAACATGGCAAATTGAATCAAGAAAGTGATCAGGTTCGAGACCAGGATCGAAATCGGCACAGCCATACGCGGAAAATAAACCTTCCCGAACAAATGAGCATTTTGCACAAAAGTCTCGCTCGTCTTGGTGATACATGCGGCAAAGTACGACCAAACCACCGTGCCAGACATGTAAAAGAGGAATTGCGGCAAACCGTCTGTGGGCAGGTTGGCAATATTCCCAAAGATGAAGGTGAAGGTGATCGTTGTCAACAGGGGCTGAATTAGATACCAGAGCGGACCAAGGATGGTCTGCTTGTAAGTGGCAACAAAGTCGCGCCTTACGAAAAGCATCACCAGATCGCGGTAATGCCACAATTCGCCCAGACGCAAATCGAAGAGACTGCGCTGGGGCTGGATGACCATATCCCAGGTTTCGTTTTCGAGAGGGAATTTTTTTTGAGAGTCAGCAGTCATGTTTCGGCGATTCCCAAGCATCCGCCCTTCTGACATGCGAGCATGTCAGAATAATTTCCGATCACGTGGATCGAATAACAGGCATCACTGTACCGCTAAGGTTTATCCACTGTGCAGATTGGATCTTCGGCAACAACGTCATCTAAATTGACGTGGTTAACGTTTCGCTATTTTCTGGATCTGACTGGCGGGCAAATCGACCGGGAGTTGCCGCCGTTGCTGGAGCAGTTTCAACAGAACGCGCACCCGCTCGGACCCCGGCAGGCGGGCATCAAAAATAGCCTCATACCCAGCGAAAGGTCCCCCCACAACGTGGACAGGCTCACCCGGCTTCAGTCCATGGAAGAGTTCGCCGCCTTCGGCTTCGATGGCGTCCACGCGTTGCCGCAGGGTGGGAATCAGGCCTTCAGGTACGCGAGCCGGTGTTCCGTCGAAAGAGACGAAGCCAGTCGAACCGGGCATCCATTGCAGGGAGGAGACTTTGGATTGTCTCAGGTCAACGCGCAAAAAGATGTAGCCCGGAAAATATGGACGGCGCTTGCGGGCCCGCGGGTTGACAGGGGTCACGCGCACAAATGGACAATAAGCCTCAAAACCATGCGATTTGAGTTGTCCGAGCAGGAATTCCTCTTTGCGAGGTTTGCTGTGTAGAACGTACCAGGCGGCTTCCATGGTTATCTGTCTAGTAGAAACTTCAATCGAAACGGAAACAGGACAAGGTCCGGGCGGAGGCGGATTTCAATTCTCCCGCGCAGGAGTATCTGGAGACAGGTTCAATTCCGTTTCGCGGAGCATCCAGGCGTCCAGCAAGTCCTTGCGAAATCGCCAGGATTTGCCCAGCCGGAATGCGGGAACATTGCCTGCGCGCGCAAGGCGATAGACTTTGGCTTCACTGAGGCGAAGGTAACCTGCAACATCCCGAACGGTGAGCACACTGGCTTCGTTCAAAGACTTGCCTTCGTTTCTGTTCGGCATTTGCGCACCTCCCAATTGGGGATTCTTGAGGCTGTCAGAAAAACACAAAATTTTACAAAGAAGTACAGGAATTTTCGTACCATTATAAGATAGAAGAGGGTCAAGTCAATGGGCTAGATTATCAGCGTTGTTAGTTGTGTTCGATCTGGTTATATTTTTTCGGTCTGCTCTTGAAGACGCCGGGGAGATAAATTCTAATGGGCTAAATTGGCTATCCGAAGCGGCTTGACGCTAATAATGGGTTGTGCTACCATCATATTCAATCAATCGCAAGAGGAGAGTCTATGCCTTACAAAAAATATGTGTTGGTGATCGCGATCGCGGCGCTGATGGTTTCTTCCTGCACCATGTCGTACACGCAGTCTGGAGCCGCGACCCCCGTCCCCACCAAACCTTTCACAAACCCATTGCCCACCGGCAGTGACCCGATGAAGGATATCGAGAATTTTGCAACCGCGACAGCAATGGCAAAGACTGCCATTGCTGGTGGCGGCTCAGTCTCCACGATCACACCTACGCCTCTCGGTGGCTTGGAACTTGTCCCATCGAGCACACCGCTTGGCGGGAACCTGATTCCGTCCCCCACCAACACGCCAGGCGGAAACCTGATTCCGTCTCCCACCAGCACACTGCTGGGAGGTTCAGGTGGAGGCTCGACCAGCACGCCTGTCCCGGTCACAGGCCGGCCGGCTTCTTATACTCTGCAAGCGGGCGAATTTCCATATTGTATTGCGCGCCGTTTCAACGTGAACCCGGAAGAACTCCTGGCGCTGAACGGCCTCGTGGATGGGAGCATTTTCATGGCCGGGACCACGCTCCGCATTCCGCAGACTGGTTTCTTCCCCGGTGCTCGCGCCCTGCGCTCGCATCCCACCACATATACTGTCACATCTTCAAATGAGACTTTCTATAGCGTCGCCTGTCTCTTTGGTGATGTGGATCCTGCGCAGATCGCGCAGGCTAACGGGCTGTCACTCGGTTCGGTGCTGAACCTTGGGCAGGCCATCAAAATCCCGTAAGCTACCCCAGCCTCGCAACGCCCAGGTGATGAGCCTGGGCGTTTTTCAATATGGAGTATGCCATGTCATTTGAATTACTCAAATCTGAGATATTGCTCAAGGGACGAGCCTTCGCCATCCGCCGCGATTTGATGAGAACTCCCGATGGTCGCGAGACGAAGTTCGACATCATCGAGCATGGCGGATCGGTCGTTATCGTCCCGCTCGATTCGGACGGGAACCTGCTCTTCGTCCGACAGTATCGTCACGCCGCGGGCGCGGACTTGCTCGAACTCCCTGCGGGGACACTGGACGAGGGCGAGGCTCCCGAAGTCTGCGCGGCGCGCGAGATCCGCGAAGAGACGGGCTTCGCGGCGGGTAAACTCGAAAAAATTGGCGAGTTCTATCTTGCTCCGGGCTATTCCACCGAATTCATGTTCGTGTTCCTCGCAACGGAATTGACATACGATCCGCTCGAAGCGGACGCGGACGAATTTCTCAGCGTGGAAAAAATTCCAGTTGAAGAGGCCATTCAAAGGTCGGAGCGAGGCGAGGTGCCAGATGCCAAATCGCTGGCGGCATTGTTGCTGGCACGTTCGCGATTAATTGGTGGTTAAGAAAATGTTATTGCAATCGCATGAGAGGCTTTTGCACGTTATGGCAGTGCCAAATGATTAGACTTAAAACAATACATCAAACCAGAAGAATGCTTTGAAAGAAGCCCTGTAATGAAGGAAAAGGAATTGGCAAGTACAAGATTCTTGATTCACTCGTCCGACTCTGCACTTCTCGAAAAGGCCATTCGGATCGCCAAAGAGTTTGCCCAACAACACCTTGGCGAAGATATTATTGGGATTGTTTTTCTGGGAGCGATCGTAAGGGGATATTTTGATCGTTCAGCGGATATTGATATCGCGGTTTTCAAAAAGCAGGGGGCAGATATTTCTTCACCAGGAAAGTTCTGCAAGATTGACGACTTCGAAGTTCAGTGTTGGGTGGCGGATTTTGAGAGTGAACTAAACGCCGAATGGGACATGTCAAAACGGTGGACGTATTCGCAAGGCCAGATCTATTTCGATCCATTCGGGAAATTATCCCAGTTGCTCAAAGACAAGGTGCCATTGAAGCCAGAAGAAAGGAACTGGCTGATGATGTCGGGATTAACCCTATCAGAATGGTATGTCAATCGCCTGACACGGACTTGGGTTGAGCGGGGAAATATCATCAGCGCTCACCACATGTTTGATCAGGGGATGAATTATTTCTTCGATATGCTGTATGGTCTTAATAATCAATTGGTGGCAGATATGAAATGGCGTTATTTTTGCGCAGAGAGGCTGGAACAATTGCCTCACAATTTCAGGGAGCGGATTCAAGATGTGATGATTGTTCATTCGATTTCAGCGCAGGAACTTGAACGGAGAGAAAAAGCATTTATGGAAATGTGGGATGAAATGAAACCAATTATCGAAAAAGAAGTCAAAATGTCCTTTGATGAAATGTTACTAGTAGTCTAGTGAAAGGTTCTTTCCATTTTCCACCAATCCTATCCAAAATATGACAACTCGCAGGGGAATAGAGGCCATATATAACTAACGCCACTTATGGGGGAGAGATACACTTGCATGGATAAAAAGCATCCTCCAGTTGTGCTAAAATTCACAGTTAGAAAATCACCAGACCAAAAGGTCTGTCATAAGGAGCAAGAATGAAACGCAGTATCGTCACAATTGACGGCAACGAAGCCACCGCGTCGGTGGCGCATCGCATCAATGAAGTGATCGCGATCTATCCAATCACACCCTCCTCCGCGATGGGCGAATTCGCGGACGAGTGGTCGGCCAAGCACAAGAAAAATATCTGGGGCACGACTCCGCTCGTGATCGAAATGCAATCCGAGGGCGGCGCGGCGGGGACGGTGCATGGCGCACTGCAAACGGGCGCACTCACCACCACCTTCACCGCCTCGCAGGGTCTCCTGCTGATGATCCCCAACATGTACAAGATCGCGGGCGAACTCACCAGCACGGTCTTCCACGTGGCGGCGCGCGCCATCGCCGCGCACGCGCTCTCCATCTTCGGCGACCACCAGGACGTGATGGCCGTCCGCCAGACGGGTTGGGCGCTGTTCTCCTCGGGCTCGGTGCAGGAAGCGCACGACTTCGCGCTGATCTCGCAGGCCGCCACCCTGAAAAGCCGCATCCCCTTCATGCATTTCTTCGACGGTTTCCGCACCTCGCATGAAGTGACCAAGATCGAGCAGTTGACGGATGACGATCTCCGCTCCATGCTGGACCCCGAGCTGATCGCGGCCCATCGGGCGCGGGGACTCACTCCCGAGCGCCCCGTCCTGCGCGGCACCGCCCAGAATCCCGATGTCTACTTCCAGATGCGCGAGGCGGTCAACACGTTCTACACAGCAACGCCCGCCATCGTGCAGGAGGCCATGGACAAGTTCGCGAAACTCGTCGGGCGGCAGTATCACCTGTTCGATTACGTCGGCCATCCCGAAGCGGAACGCGTCGTCATCCTGATGGGGTCGGGCGGCGAGACCGCCGAAGAGACGGTCAACTATCTCGCGGCGAAAGGCGAGAAGGTCGGCGCGCTGCGCGTGCGGCTGTATCGTCCATTCTCGATTGAGCATTTCATCGCCGCGCTTCCGAAGAGCGTCAAAACCATCGCGGTGTTGGATCGGACGAAGGAACC
>JAYRVQ010000543.1:0-2653 GCA_041918465.1 Anaerolineales bacterium | reverse complement strand
TGGGCGTGGAATTGATGCACCAGGCCTACAAGAACGGCGTTGGTAAGTTCGTCGCCATCGGGACGGTATGCGCGTATCCCAAGTTTACGCCCGTCCCGTTCAAGGAAGATGACCTGTGGATCGGCTACCCCGAAGAGACCAACGCTCCCTACGGTCTCGCCAAAAAGATGATGTTGGTACAGGCGCAGGCCTATCGCCAGCAGTACGGCTTCAATGCCATCTTCCTTTTGCCGGTCAATCTCTACGGTCCACGCGATAACTTCAACTTGCAGACCTCGCACGTCATCCCGGCGCTGATCCGCAAGGCCATTGAAGCCAAGGCGCGCGGCGACAAGGAACTGCCCGCCTGGGGCGACGGTTCCCCGACGCGCGAATTCCTCTACGTGGAAGACGCCGCCGATGGAATCGTCACCGCCGCCGAAAAATACAACGGCGACCTGCCCGTCAATCTTGGATCAGGCTACGAGATCTCGATCAAGAACCTGACCGAGATGGTGGTCAAGTTGACCGGCTTCGAAGGTCAGATCGTCTGGCAGACGGACAAGCCCAACGGTCAGCCCCGCCGCGGGTTGGATGTGACGCGCGCGAAGCAACTCTTCGGCTGGTCCGCGCAGGTCCCGTTCGAGGAAGGCATGAAGCGGACGATCGAGTGGTTCAAGGAAAACAGAAAGTAGGTTGTCATGACTGGCAAAATTACTTCGCAACCGCCGCCTGTAGCGACTCCGCTCCCGTATCCGCCCAGTTGGTTTGACAGGCTGGAATCATGGGTGGAACGTCTGCCCATTCCCTCCTGGTTTTTCTATCTGCTCATCGGCCTCGTATTTTTTCTTGCATCCATCGCCATCCAATGGACGGTTGAGCCTGCGATGATTGGTAAATTCAGTCCGCTGGTGACGTGGCTATGCTTTGAATTGGGTTACGTTCTCGCGTTGATGCACTATCTCGACCGTATCGCCGCGCATGCAATGGTTACAGCCCGGCCAACTTTAAACGTAACCCCAGAGGAATTTGACTCACTTCGCTATCAACTCACGCATTTGCCCGCGAGGAATGTGCTGGTCATAGGAATCGCGTTCGCTTTACTGGGTATTGCCCTCTTTTTTGGGGTGCTTTCCGCCGCGCCGCTCGAAATGTACGCCATGCTAAACCTAAGTCTACAACCACTCTCCATGGGGTATTTCATCTTTATTTTTGTCGTGACGTGGTTTTTGTATGGGACGCTGATCTTCCACACTGTCCGCCAGCTGCGACTCGTCAGCCGAATCTATGCTCAGCACGTTCATATCAATCTGTTTGCGTTAGGTCCCTTGTACGCATTCTCCCAGATCACGGCGCGCACCGCCATTGGCTTGCTGGTCATTGTCCTTTTTTGGAGTATTGCGAACCCTCAATCCTATAACTTGTTGGCCGGGATGGCAAGCGGCTATGGCTTTATCCTGTTTGCCGCGATTACCTTTCTGTTACCGCTGCTGGGAATTCACAATCGCCTCACGGAGGAAAAGGAACGGTTGCGCGCTGAAAACGATCGGCGCATGCAAGTTGCCGCAGACGATCTGTATCAGCAAGTGGACAGCCATGAGTTTCAGCGCATGACCGCTCTCAAAGATTTGTTGACCGCGCTCGACATCCATGCCAAAACGATTCACAAGATTCCCACCTGGCCCTGGGACCCAGAAACTTTACGCACGTTGATCACCGCGCTTTTGTTGCCTATCGCGCTCTTTGTGATTCAATTTGTGCTCGGAAACGTTCTGGCTCCGTAAGTTTTAATTGATGGCAACTATTTTGCAAATCGATACGGAAATAAAATGACAACCGATCTTACCAAACACGAACCCACCACCATCTACATCAAGCCGTCTCACGGACTCGCCGCCCTCAACCTGCGCGACCTGTGGGTATACCGTGAACTGGTCTTCTTCATGGTGTGGCGCGATGTGAAAGTGAAATATAAACAAACCATGTTGGGCATGGCCTGGGCGGTCATTCAACCCGTGATGACCATGCTCGTTTTCACGTTCCTCTTCGGCAAAGTGGCGAAACTTCCCACCGACGGAATCCCGTATCCGGTCTTTTCGTTTACTGCGCTCCTGCCGTGGGGACTTTTTGTCACAGCACTCAATCAAGGCAGTCGTTCGCTCGTGGCGCACAACAACATGGTCACGAAAATTTACTTCCCGCGCCTAATCCTGCCAATGTCCTCGGTCTTTGCCGGATTGGTGGATTTCGCCATCGCCTTTGTGCTTCTGATCGGTTTGATGTTTTATTACAAAGTCGAGCCCGCCTGGAACTTACTCTGGACTCTTCCGCTTTTCCTCCTGCTGGCGGTCATTACCGCGCTCGGCGTCGCCCTCTGGCTCTCGGCGATCAACGTCAAATACCGTGACGTGAATCAAGCCCTCCCGTTTCTGACTCAGTTTTGGCTGTTCGCCACTCCCGTCGCGTATTCCTCCTCGGTCATCTCGGACAAGTGGCAGTTGGTCTACTCGCTTAACCCGATGGCGGGAGTCGTGAACGGATTCCGCTGGGCAATGCTCGGTTCGGGCAACGGACCTGACGCGGCCTTGTGGGTCTCGGTCGGAATCTCCGTGCTGGTGTTGGTCACGGGTTTGTTTTATTTCCGCAGTACCGAGCGGACCTTCGCGGATACGAT
>JAYRVQ010000542.1:0-6458 GCA_041918465.1 Anaerolineales bacterium | reverse complement strand
TGGTGGAATGGGTTCTTGGAATGACATGGGGTTTGAAAAACCAGAAGTTCACAAGGATTATGAAAGGATTACAAAAGAACTCTACGAGGTTGTTAAATTTGCAATAGTAATGGCTTCAAATTCATTTGCAGCATAAATTTAATCGCAAGTTGAACGTCACCTTCAACCTTCAAACCTTCAACATGACAACATTTTCCACCCTCGAAAACTTCGGACACTCCCTCCGAGCCCAGTCCTACCTCGTCCAACCGCGCACAGCGGACGAGGTCTACGAAACCTTTCGCCTCGCCAAACGGGACGGACTCACCGTCACCGCACGCGGGGCGGGGCGTAGTTACAACGACGCGGCCATGAACGGCGGCGGCCTCGTGTTGGACCTGTCAGCGATGAACCAGATCCTCGAATGGGACCCCGCCACAGGTCAGGTGCGATGCGAGCCTGGGGTGACGCTCCGTCAACTTTGGCAACGCGTCCTGCCCGACGGTTGGTGGCCGCCCGTCGTCTCGGGGACGATGACCACCACGCTGGGAGGCTGTCTCGGCGCGAACATCCACGGTAAAAATAATTTTCGGATGGGGACGATTGGCGAGCACGTCACCGCGTTCACGGCGGTGTTGTCCACAGGCGCGGAAGTCACCTGCACGCCAAAGAAAAACGCCGACCTGTTTTACGCCATGATCGGCGGCTACGGGATGTTGGGCGTGTTTACTTCGATTAGCCTGCAAATGAAGCGGATTCACTCCGGCCTGCTCGAAGTCCACGCCTGGCCGACGCGCACGCTGGCCGAGCAATTGCAAAGCCTCGAAGATGGCGCGTCGAAACACGATTACATCGTCGGCTGGCTGGATTGCATCACCGTCGGCCACGGACAGATCCACGCCGCGAATTATCTGCACGAGGGCGAAGACCCCGACGCGCAGAAGACCATGCAACTCGATTATCAGTCGTTGCCCAGCCGCATGTTTGGCGTGATGCCCAAGAGCCTGTTGCATTTTTTCATGTCGCCCTTCATGAACAACTTTGGCACGTGGGGCGTGAACACTGCCAAGTACGTCGCGAGCCTGCGCCGCCACGTTTTTCGACAGAGCCACGCCGCGTTCCACTTTTTGCTGGACTACGTGCCGAACTGGGAACTCTCCTACGGCCGCGGCGGACTCATCCAATACCAGAGTTTCCTTCCGAAGGAAACTGCGCTTCATGCCTGGACCGAGATCCTGACTCTCGCCAAGAAGCGTGGACTCCCCTCCTACCTCGGCGTCACCAAACGTCACCGCCCCGACAAGTTCCTCCTCACCCACGCCGTGGACGGTTTCTCGCTCGCGATGGATTTCAAGATCACCGACGCGAACCGCGCCCGTCTGTATCAACTGACACAGGAATTTGACCGCATTGTCTTGGCCGCGGGCGGACGTTTCTACTTCGCCAAGAACAGCGAAACCACCGCCGAAACCGCGTGCGCGTTTTATGGCGAGGAGACGGTTGCGAAGTTCAAGAAACTGAAAAAGAGATGCGATCCGAACGGGTTGTTGGAGTCGGATTTGTTTCGGAGGATATTCGGTTAGCGTTGGGGCGGACCTACGTGTCCGCCCTGTTCGCCCGCAATTCTGGGCAGTCACGCAGGACTGCCCCTACGAGCAATGTCCAATTGGGAGGCATGACCATGAAACCAAATAAATTATTCCCCCTCATCCTTCTGCTGGCCTTGCTGGCAGGTTGCGCCGCGCCGACAACTCCCTTGCCGCCGACCTCAACGCCCGTCCCGCCCACGGAAACGCTTGTTCCCACCCAAACGCCCATCCCGACGGCAACTTTTACTCCGACGGCGACGCCGTATCCGCAGTTATCAAGCGATGGACCGTATTTTGCCTATATGAAGCGAGATGGAAAACAAGAATTTGTTGTGTTGCTTGATGCTGATGGCAAAGGCAGAAAGGATGTTTTGCTTCCCATTGATGGTCATTACTTCTCCTATGATCTCAGCCATTTATCGCCTGATGGAAAATGGTTGGCGTACTATAAAGGCTCTCCAAATGATTTTCAATATTCTGTAGAGTATCCGCATCAAAGCCCTTATGACCTTTCGCTTTACTTGTTTAATCTTGAGACAAAAGAATCCAAATTAATTACACCATTGCTTTCAGATGATTTTCCGAACAATTTTCAAAAACAGGCTGATATATTTTACACGAGCAGTATACCGACTGACTTATCAAGTCCCAATGATGATATACCCCTCGAACTCTATCGTTCGTTTATTAATGGTATACGTTCAGCGGCTTGGTCTCCAGATGGCCGCTATCTAGCTTTTGCAAGCCAAGTGAACGGGCTTTCTTCCGATTTGTATGTTTACGATATGGAGTCTCAGTCCATTCGCCAGTTAAGCAGTGATTCGGAAGAAATCCAACAGATATCATGGTCGCCAGATGGGCAAAGTGTTTTATATGGTAGCGCTTATGAGGTTGGAGAGGGGATGATATGTAGTAATTACATTTCCAGCGTGGATGGGATATCATTTCGCACTCTCTGGAATAGTAGTATCTGTGGGAACCCTGAAGTGTGGATGAATGATTTTGTCTACCTTGAGTATGATGCTGCAAATGTTAGAGGAAGGTTTGATTTAACGTCTGTGGATACAAGGACTGGCAACATTGCTGTGTATTGGGAAGGTTCGTTTCATTCCTATTCTTTCGATAGTCAAAAACAATTGATTTTAGTTAGCGACAGTTTGGATCCTTACCGTCCTAATGATGTCACGGAAGGGTTATATCTAATCAATATCGCAACAGGCCAGCAAACGAGAATTGCCGATGGCCAATGGCTCATAGAATTCTTCGGTGTTGGAGATCGCCGATTTGTTGCTTCAAATTGGGAAAACAGAGATTATGTGCCAACTTATTTTGTGAACAGCGATGGTTCGCTAACCAAAATTGAAGGTAATGTCAAAACTGTCACCGCATCACCAGACAAGCAATATTGGCTAATGATTGACAATAAGATTTCCGTTTTTGCCGCAGATAATACGCTTGTCAGGGAGGTTAATCTTCCCGCTCAATCGAAAAAGAATTCTGGGGTAAACCCGATTTGGTCTCCAGATTCGAGAAGTTTGTTTTTTGAATATTACAATTTTCCACTCACGCAAGATGGTTATTATTCTCTTTATTATTTGAATCTCCCAAGCAATGACCTAAACCTAATTGAAAGGGACTGGAAATATTGGTTTTATAGCGCCCCTCCCTTTCAATGGGTTTTCCCCAATCAATAATCAGTGCAACTCATTTCTGCTCGAATATCCCAGCTTCCTAATCATACAACCATCAAACCATGAATTTACAAGTACTTGACCTCGGCTTGATTGACTACGCCCCCGCCTGGAAACTCCAGGATGAATACGCGGCAGAGATCGCGGCAGGGACGCGTCCGCCGATGCTTCTGCTCCTCGAGCATCCCCACACCTTCACGTTTGGACGCAAAGGCCACGCCGAAAACCTGCTCTGGTCTCCCGAAGAGTTGACGCGGCGCGGAGTCGGAGTCCACTGGGTGGATCGGGGAGGCGATGTCACTTATCATGGGCCAGGGCAGTTGGTGGTCTATCAGCTCTTTCCTCTATCGCCTATCTCCTATCGTCCTAATTCCCTAATTCCTAATTCCTATCCCGACGCATCCTCCCGCATCCCCGATGCCGACTATGTTGGTTATGTTCGTAAATTAGAGAAGACATTAATCGTCGCTCTGGCGCGTCTCGGCGTGGTGGGCGGACAACGGTCAGGATTAAGTGGCGTGTGGGTGCAAGCAGATGTCTATTCGCGGTGCGCGCGTTGCCGTCCCGAAGATAAAGCCAAACCCGCCAAGATCGCGGCCATTGGCGTCAAGGTGGATGCGAAAGGGG
The DNA here is from genome assembly GCA_041918465.1 of Anaerolineales bacterium. GTDB lineage: Bacteria > Chloroflexota > Anaerolineae > Anaerolineales > Villigracilaceae > Denitrolinea. Next base: position 2,572 of record JAYRVQ010000542.1, on the reverse strand, counting down.
TGACGCGTCACGGCTTCGCGCTGAACGTCAATCCCGACATGGAATATTTCGACGGCATCATCGCCTGCGGGTTGAGTGAGCCCGTGGTGGCGCTGGCCGATTTGCTCGATCCCGTCCCCGCGATGGAGCGGGTGAAGGACGAGGTGGCCGCGGCGTTTCGAACTCACTTCGGATCGGATGGCACAAAAACGCCCTGACTTTCGTTCCATATACAGCGAATTGACTTTTTCGCTTGAACCTTGTAAACTAAGTACAGAGTTTTCGTTGCAATTATGGAGGCAGAGAAATGGCTGGAAAATTTCAATTTGTGATGCGATCCGGTCCGACGGTCGGTGCCTTGTATCCGCTGGAGGCTGATTCGATCTCCATCGGGCGGGACGCGTCCAACACCATTCAGATCAACGATGCTGAAATTTCGCGCCGGCACGCCCGCCTGCAATTCCAGGGTGGGAAATATGTGATCGAGGATGTCGGCTCCACCAACGGGACACACGTTAACGGACAGCGCATCATGTCCTCGTACGTGCTCAAGCCCGGTGACGTGGTCTCGTTTGGCGAGGGAATCGTGCTCGGCTACGAGGCCTCGGATTTTGACCCGGCGGCCACGCTTGCGGTGCAACGTTCCTCCGGCCAGGCGCGCCAGTCTGTGCCGCCTGCTCCCGCACCTGCACAAGCCTACGCGGGGCAGATCCCGGCCAGCCCGTTGCCAATTGGCAAAAAGACCAATCCTCTTCCGATCGTGATTGGTATAGCCGCCCTCTTTTTCATATGTGCCTGTGTTGGTTTTTTCTGGTGGGTGGATGCCAACAGCATGTGGTGCACCTTCCTGCCTTTCCTGGGCGGATGCCCGTAGACTCTCCTGCCCTCGCGAAATGCGGGGGCTTTTTATTTTCTCCCCTGTCTTAATCCGCGCAACGGGCGTAAAATTGCCATGCCATAATTTCATGGCACTCATTAAGGAAGAAATGTTACCGGAACCCGAGAGCGATTTAGCAGATTCAGACGACAGACAGCCGCCATTAAAAGGCGGATGGCACGCGTTGCAAGGAATTTTTACCGTCCCGTAGGAAGCCCTGCGCCTCCTGCGCGATGAGACTTTGGCAGGAGGCCGTTATGATCAACTTTTACAAAACCAGCGAGGGTGGACTCGTCAAACTGGACTCCCCGGTCACAGGTTCGTGGATCAATGTGGTGGATCCCACTCCCGAAGAGATCACCTTCCTGACCGAAGAACTCGAAATCTACCCGGACCTCATCAACTATTCCCTTGACCTCGATGAAATGCCGCGCATCGAGCGCGACGAGGACGAGGGCTATACCTTCATCCTACTGCGCATCCCGCATTATCAGGGTGAAAATGTGGATGTGCCCTACGCCACCATCCCGCTCGGCATCATCATCGTGGATGGGGTTATTATCACCGTCTGCCGCTACGAGACCGACATCCTCAAGCCTCTGCTCAACGGAAAATATCGCGGCCTGAAAACAGGCAAGCGTTACCGCTTCGTGCTGTATGTCTTCCTCGAAACTGCTTCGCGTTACCTGTCCCATCTGCGCGACATCAACAAGGCCACCGAAGCCCTCGAAGACCAGTTGCAAAAATCCACCCGCAACCGCGAGGTGCTCGAACTCGTCAAATACCAAAAGTCCCTCACCTATTTCGCCACTGCACTGCGTTCCAACGAAGTGATGATGGAACGCGTCCAGCGCATGAAACTCTTCAATCAGTATGATGAAGATGCCGACCTGCTTGAGGATGTCATCACCGAAAACCAACAGGCCATCCAGATGACCAGCATCGCCACCGAAATCCTGGCGGGCATGATGGACGCCTTCGCCTCCATCATCTCCAACAACCTCAACGGTGTGATGAAAGCCCTCGCCGCGCTCACCATTATCCTCAACCTGCCCACCATTGTCGCTTCATTCTATGGCATGAATGTGGAATTGCCCTTCGAGCATTCGCCCTTCGCCTTCCCCATTGTCCTTGGCATGGCGCTGGCACTCACAGCCATTGCCGTATTCGTTTTTGTCAAACGGGATTGGTTTTAATGCAGGCCGAACTCCTCCTCGACGCGCAAGCGACTCTCGGCGAAGGTCCCGCCTGGGACGCGAAAACGCAGATGCTTTACTGGGTGGATATCCTCGCCAAACGCATCCACGCATTTAAAGATGGGCGCGACGACTTCCTGCAACTGGATGAGTACATCGGATGCGTCGCGCCGCGACGCGACGGGGGACTCGTCGCCGCCCTCCACGCCTCTTTCTGGACTTTGGGCTGGCGCGTGGAGCGGGATGGTATCCCGCTTGGGAATGCGGAATATCATTCCGCACCACGGTCCCTGCTCGCGTCTGTCAGTGAACCCGCCACCAACCGCTTCAATGACGGCAAATGCGATCCCACGGGCCGTCTCGTTGTGGGGACGATGGACATGGGCGAATCGAATCCCAGCGGATTTTTATATTCGTTTGAATCGGGCAAGCCGCCGCGCAAACTGCTCGATGGGATCACTATCTCCAACGGCCTCGCCTGGAGTCCCGATTACAAAATTTTCTATTACATTGACACGCC
>JAYRVQ010000541.1:0-3203 GCA_041918465.1 Anaerolineales bacterium | reverse complement strand
GAACACGGCTGGTGCTATTATTATCAACGCGCGGACTTGGCGCGGCAGTTGGGCGATTGGGCGGAGGTGAGGCGGCTCGAAACGGAGGCAGGTCAAAAGGGGTACGCGGCGTCCGATCCCATCGAGTGGATTCCGTTTTTGCAGGCGGATATCCTGCTCGATAACGCGGATGCACTGATGGGTCTCGCGGAAAATTTGAAATCCAATGCGGCCTATAAAGCGGACAGGGATTACTATGAAGTCCAGTTTTGCGATGCCCTGCGTGCGTTGGATTCGGCGCCCGAAGCAACATTTAGGCTGGCGGAGCGTATGTTTTGTCGTTGAAGCAAATTGCCAGTTGAAAAATGGATTGTGACACGCTAGAATAATAGAGAAAATTGAGGCATCATGGAAGACACTCGTTCCCCCCGGTCCCCGCGTTGGAACGCGACCACGAAATTGGTGGTGGCTTTCACCTTTGTTGCCATTGTGGCGGCTTTGCTGATTAAGTTCCATACCATTGTCGGGCCGCTTCTGATGGCGTTCATCTTTTCGTATCTGCTCCACCCGGTGGCGGGATTCATCAGCCGGTCCACGCGATTGTCCTGGCGTGCGTCTGTCGGGATCGTTTTCCTGCTGATCCTCATCCTGCTTCTTGGTCTGTTGACCCTCGGCGGGGTGGGATTGGTGAATCAGGTTCAAAGCCTGATCTCAGCCTTGCAGATCAACCTCGAAAGGTTGCCAACCATCATCGAGGATGTCGCGGCTTGGGTTTCCAAATTTGGGATAGACCTGAGCCGTATTGACCTGGCCGCCGTCACCGACCAGTTGCTTTCGCTTGGGCAAAGTCTCCTCAGCCAGATGGGGTCATTGATCGGCACATTGGCGGGAAGTGCGGCCAGTTTTCTGGGTTGGACGCTCTTTGTCCTGCTGGTCTCTTTCTTTGTGCTTACAGAAAGCGGCGGCTTGCGCGAAGATATTTTAAAGGTGGAACTTCCCGGTTATTCGGAGGATTTGCGCCATCTCGGACAGGAGCTGAGCCGCATCTGGAATGCCTTCCTGCGCGGGCAGATCATTATCTTTGTCGCGACCGTGGCGATCTATTCTGTGGTTTTGAGCATTCTGGGAGTTCGCTATGCAATTGGCTTGGCGCTGGCGGCCGGATTTGCACGTTTCGTCCCGTACGTTGGCCCGGCCATCAATTGGACTGCCCTGGCGCTGGTCACGTTTTTCCAGCCATACCAGCCGTTCGGCGCGGAGAATCAGATCTATTACACCCTGCTCGTTTTTGTCATCGCGCTGTTCATTGACCAGATATTCGATAATATCGTCTCGCCGCGCATCATGGCAGACGCGTTGCGCGTCCATCCCGCGGCAGTGCTGGTGGCGGCCATCATCTCTGCCAGTCTGTTGGGCGTGCTGGGAGTTGTCATTGCCGCGCCCATGCTCGCGACCTTGCAACTGATCGGACAGTACACGATTCGCAAAATGTTCGACCTGAATCCCTGGCCACCGCAGGAGCCGCGTCCTCCGTCCCCGCCGCGGATCAATCCTCTCGTCCGGCTGGTGGCGTGGTGGAAATCCATCCGCCGCAAACCGCGTTAAATCCAAAGGAGTATTCCATGTCCAAAGAAAATGATCCCAAGACCGAAACCCTCGCCGAGACAGATAATTATCTCGTCTGGAAGGCTGAGGAGCCCGATGGTGAAACCACCTGGCACATCGAACTCAATAACGTGACTGTGCACTTCTTCGAGGAGGAGTGGCAGGAGTTTTTGCAACTGGCGCGCAACCTCGCCTGAACCATGAAATTAAATGACTCCATCACCGATGTGCCCGGCATCGAAGTCGGCCAGGCACAGGATGACGATTCGCTGACGGGTTGCACCGTTGTCATGTCGCGCAAGGGCGCGGTAGGGGGCGTGGATGTGCGCGGCGGCGCACCCGGCACGCGTGAGACCGACCTGCTGAATCCGGTCAACCTCGTGGAAAAGGTTCACGCGGTACTTTTGGCGGGCGGCTCGGCCTTTGGCTTGGACGCCGCCTCGGGCGTGATGCGCTACCTCGAGGAGCAGGGCATCGGATTCGACACAGGCGTCGCAAAAGTCCCCATTGTCCCGGCGGCGATTCTTTTTGACCTGAATCTTGGCCGCGCAGACCGCCGTCCCGACGCGCAGATGGGCTATCACGCCGCGGCCTCCGCCTCGTCCGACGCGCCGCGCGAGGGAAATTTCGGCGCGGGGACGGGCGCGTCCGTTGGAAAAATGTTCGGCGCGAAGCAGGCCATGAAATCGGGCATTGGCACAGCCAGCATGGAAATTGGCGGCGGAGTCATCGTCGGCGCGCTGATCGCGGTCAACGCCTTTGGCGACGTGGTTGACCCGGAAACAAATCAAATCGTGGCGGGACTTCGTTCTACAGATTTAGGTCCGATCCATCTTGGCCAGGCGGGATATTTTGCAGACACCATGAAAATGATGAAGACTTTCTTCGGGCGCACAATCCTTTCGTTTGCCACCAAAGTCAACACGGTAATTGGTGTGGTCGCGACCAACGCGGATTTCACCAAACCCGAAGCCACAAAAATCGCGCAGATGGCGCACGATGGGATCGCGCGCGCCGTTCGACCCGCGCACACCATGCTGGACGGCGACACAATTTTTGCCCTCGCCACTGGCGGCAAAAAAGCGGACGTCTCCACTGTTGGAGCGTACGCGGCTGAAGTGACCGCGCAGGCCATCGTCCGCGCGACGCGCATGGCCGCGTCGGCAGGCGGACTGCCCGGGCTGTTCCAGTCCGCGGGGGCGGAGTGAGCGTCCGTCCCAAGACTAGCCGCGTTCTGTCCGCATGGCTGGCGGGAAGCGGCGCGGCATATTTTCTCACCAGTTTTTTCTCCAATTTATATCCCGCCGTTTATCAATTTGTTTTCCTGTCCATCAGTTGGACTGTGCTATGTAGTGCGGCATTTTTCTGGATCGCAGACGAAGTGTGGACGCGCCTGCGGACAAGTTGGCGCGCCCATTGGCCCGGACTGCTGACCCTCCTGCTCGCCTCCTCCTTGACCATTGGCGCGGTTGCCATTTCGACGCGTTTCCCCGGCCTCTTTGACTCGCGCCTGCTCTTCATGGAACGCGCCCGCCTCCCACTTTTCCTCGGTCTCGCCGTCCTATCACTTCCCCTGTTTTTCTGGCTTTCCCGCGGATTGACACACCCCCCCTCCGATT
>JAYRVQ010000540.1:0-2543 GCA_041918465.1 Anaerolineales bacterium | reverse complement strand
GTCCCGCAGGCGAAGTCAATGGGGCAGGTCGTCCGCGAGGCGTTGCCGGAGATTCCGAGTCACATCCACGTCATTGGCGCATTGGACAAGGTCAACACCTACGATCTGATCGAGATCGCGGATCTGGGTCTCGCTTACACAACAACCGTTGGACTCGAAACGGCCATGAACGGTACCCCCGTCATTTCGTGCGGACAGACTCATTATCGCGGCCGCGGGTTTACAATTGATCCCAATTCCTGGGACGAGTATTTCGCGACGCTCGAAAAAGTGCTTGCGGATTTGCCCGCCCATCGTATGAGCGAATCACAGACTGCGTATGCGTGGAATTATGCGTATCGATTCTTCTTCGAGTATCTGCGCCCGTTCCCGTGGCGTTTGATGAAATTCTGGGAAGACCTGGAAGAATGGCCGCTCGAAAAAGTATTGAGTCCCGCAGGCCGCGAGCAGTTCGAAGATACGTTTAAATTTTTAGTCGGAGAACCATTTACTTGGAAGGATTAACTTCTTTCCTCTTTCTTTCCCAACGAAAGATGAAAGAAGAAAGAAAACCATTGACCATGACCGAAAATACAAAAAACCAAGTCCGTGAATTTTATGATCAGATCGGCTGGTCGCAGGTCGGCGAGGGTATTTACCAGAACGCCCGCTACGAAGACCTGCGGCCCGTCTCAAGGGAGTATATCCACAAGTGCCATCTGCGCGTGATGAAGCACATCGCGCCATCGGGTGGCCTGTTGCTCGACGCGGGTTCGGGACCAGTACAGTATCCTGAATATGTATCCTACTCTGAAAAGTACAAGCATCGCGTCTGCGCGGACATTTCGGTCACCGCGCTGAAAGAGGCGCGTCACCGCCTCGGCGAGCATGGACTCTATGTGGTCATGGATGTGGCGAATCTCCCGTTCAAATCCGACGCGTTCGATGCGGTCGTGTCCCTGCACACCATCCACCACCTGCCGTTGAGCGAGCATCGCGGCGCCTACCTCGACCTGATCCGCGTCCTCAAGCCGGGACGGACGGCGGCCATCGTCAATGGCTGGCACAGTCCGCGCTTGATGACGATGACCGAACCGCTTATCCGTATGGCGCGCATTATTTCGGGACGCGGTCGCAAGCACAAAAAGGCCTGGGCTGACGTGGATGACCCGACCGGCACCTTCGTCTCGAAGATGACGCCCAAATGGTTGAAGCAGGAACTCGGTGGTGTGCTGGATTTTAAAATTTATCCGTGGCGCAGTTTGAGCACGCGCTTCCTGCGCTGGTTCATTCGGCCGCGCCTGGGGGGCAGGTTCATTTTGCGTTCCATCTTCTGGCTGGAGGAACGCTTCCCGCGTTTCTTTGGTGAGAATGGACAATATCCGGTCATCGTGTTCAACAAGACCGAGTCGCCGCAGGCGCGGACAATACGTCCCGAGGCGAAGGCCGCGGCCACACGCGCCCCGGCCGAGGTCCGGGACGAGGCGCCTGTCGATCGCGTGCTCCAAACCGGAACCGGACTTGAATCCAATTTTGATTTTCCGAAGAGCGCCAGTCAGTGGTTCAAGTTCCGCAAGAATCGACGGCTGTTCTTCTGGTGGCTGTTTCATCGCATAACGTCGCCGTTGCGCGTGCTTCCCAATTTTGTCATCGTTGGCACGATGAAGGGCGGCACGACCTCCATGTTCCAGTATCTGGCCCAGCATCCGCAGATCAATCCGCCGTTCCGCAAAGAGATCAAGTTTTTCGACATCCATTTTCCGAAGGGACTGCTCTGGTATCGTGCCCACTTTCCGCTGTGGGCAAAGATGACCGGCGGCGCGCTGACGGGCGAGGCCACGCCATATTATTTTTTCCACCCAATGGCCGCGGAACGTCTGGCTGAAACCCTGCCGAACGCGAAGTTGATTCTGCTCCTGCGGAATCCCGTTGACCGCGCCTACTCGCACTACTCTCACATTCATCGCGTGGGACGCGAACCACTTTCGTTCGAGGACGCCATCGCCGCGGAACCCGACCGTCTGGCGGGTGAGGCCGAACGGATTTTGTCCGATCCCGACTATTCAACCTTTACCCACGTGCATTATTCCTATCTCGCGCGTGGACGCTACATCGAGCAACTCCCGCGCTGGTTGGAGCGCTTCCCGCGTGACCGCATGTTGATCCTGGCTTCGGAAGATCTCTCCCGCGAACCAGCCGCGGCTTTCCAGGAGACGCTCGACTTCCTTGGCATCGACGCGTGGCAACCCAAACGCTTTAACATTTTCAAGCAAGGCAGCTACGAGCAGATGGACCCGTCCACGCGCAAGAAACTGGTCGAGTATTTCCGTCCCTTCAACCAGCAGTTGTATGACCTGCTGGGGATGAAGTTCGATTGGGATAAGTGATGTCACGCTTTACCGACCCGAACTACCTGAAGACCAACCAATACCGCGACTCGTCCAACCTGGACGCGCGGGCAGCGATCCATCAACGCTTTAGCACCAATCCGTATGGATGGTTCCATTGGGTTTTCGACAGGCTGAGTGTCTTGCCAGAGAACGCCCGCATTTTGGAATTAGGCT
>JAYRVQ010000539.1:0-4287 GCA_041918465.1 Anaerolineales bacterium | reverse complement strand
GAGCGTCCCGTCCCAGCGCGCGCCGACGTCCGTCACGCCGAGTTTGTCCACGAGATATTCGCTGAACTCGAACGTCCGCGCTGCGAGGGATTGGGCGCGCGCCAGCCAGGCAGGATCGTCCGCGAAGAGTTCGGGGTAGTTGACGCGCATCATGTGGACGCACGATCCCGATGGCGAAATAATATCGGAGTCCAAAGTCTCCGACTTTGGTTCAAACACCTCGATCATATGCTCCGCCATTTTGCGCGCGTCCGAGCGCAGTCCCGCGTTGAAGGCGGGCTGTCCGCAACAGGTCTGGTCGGGAGCGAAGTCCACAGAAACGCCGAGGCGGGAGAGAACGTCCACGATGGCCTCGCCCACTTCGGGGTAGAACGTATCGATCAGGCAGGTCGCAAAAAGTTGGACGGTGGGCATGTCCCGATTGTATCCGATTCCAAACCCCCAATTGCCCAATTTACCAATTACCAATCACCAATTACCCCTATGGTATCATTGCCCCGCCATGACCAAATTTCTCACTCACACTCCCAACGGCTTCGACCTGCCGCGCCGTATTTCCCGTATCGGCGAACTGGCCTACAACCTGTGGTGGACGTGGAATCCCGATGCCACGCGCCTCTTTGCCCGCCTTGACTATGACCTGTGGGAGAGCCTCGCGCATAACCCGATTCTGATGTTGCGCGAAGTGGGACGCTCTGCCCTGAACTCGGCCGCGCAGAACAAGGACTACCTGTCGATATACGACCGCGTCTTCTCGGACTTCGACCTGTATCTGTCCGAAAAAACGACCTGGGCCGCGAGCGCTCATCCCGAACTCGCCGGACGCCCCGTTGCGTATTTCTCGATGGAGTACGGCCTGCACGAAACCCTGCCCATTTATTCAGGCGGACTTGGAGTTCTGGCGGGCGACCACCTGAAAGAAGCCTCCGACCTCGGCCTGCCGCTGGTGGGCGTCGGTTTCCTTTATCTGCAAGGCTACTTCTCCCAGCACATCAGCGAAGACGGCTGGCAGGAGGCCATCAACCATCCCATTGAAATTGAAGAGCATCCTTTCCTGCCTGTCTTGGGCAAGGATGGGAAACGGCTGACTGTCTCGGTGGAATTCCCCGACCGCGTTGTCCAACTGCAAATTTGGGAAGTGCGCGTCGGACGCGTCCCGCTTTATCTGTTGGACTCCAACGTGGAAGGCAACGGCGAAGCGGATCGCTCGCTCACCGCGCGCCTGTATTGGAGCGACCTCAACTTCCGCGTTGCGCAGGAAGTCCTGCTCGGTGTCGGTGGCGTGCGCGCCTTGCGTATGTTGGGATACAACCCTCTGGTCTGGCACATGAACGAAGGTCACGCGGCATTCCTGACCCTCGAGCGGGCGCGCGAACTAGTGGTCTCAGGCCACGCCTTCACGGAGGCTGTTGCCGAGACGCGTTCCAGCAATATCTTCACCACACACACGCCCGTCCCCGCGGGCAACGATGAATTTCCCCTCTGGCTGATTGACAAACACCTCGCCGCACTCTGGCCTGAACTTGGCCTCAGCCGCGACCAATTCGTGGATCTGGCTCGCAACCAGCAGTCCTGGGGCGAGACGTTCAGCATGGGTGTCCTCGCCCTCCGTTTCGCGGAAGGTCGCAATGCCGTCTCTGAATTACATGGACGTGTCTCGCGCAAGATGTGGAATTTCCTGTGGCCCGACCGCGCGGTGGACGATGTCCCCATCGCGTACGTGACCAACGGCGTCCACACCGCCAACTGGATCGCGCGCCGCATGCGTCTTCTGTTCGATAAACATCTCGGCGCGGACTGGCTCACCCGCCTCGACGATCCCGACCTGTGGGCCAAGGTGGATTCGATTCCCAACGAAGAGTTTTGGGCCGTCCGAACGCACCTGAAACGTAAGATGGCTTTTTATCTGCGCGAGCGCGCCCGCGTCCAATGGCTGGATGATGGGGTGCATCCTGTGCAGGTAGTGGCCTCGGGCGTACTTCTGAATCCCTACACGCTGACAATTGGATTCGCCCGCCGCTTCGCCACCTACAAACGGGCTGGTCTCATTATGGATGATGTTGACCGCCTGTTGGAATTGATCAACCAGCCGAACATGCCTGTGCAGATCATCTTCGCGGGCAAGGCGCACCCTGCCGACGAACCCGGCAAGCAACTTATCCAGCAGATCTATCGCACCGTCAAAAAAGCGGAGACAGGCGGACGTCTCGTTTTCCTTGAAGACTACGATATGAATTTGGCGCGCTACCTCGTCCAGGGCGTGGACGTCTGGTTGAACACGCCGCGTCGTCCGATGGAAGCCAGTGGCACGTCTGGGATGAAGGCCGCCATCAACGGCGCGCTCAATTTCTCCGTGCTGGATGGCTGGTGGCGCGAAGCCTTCAATGGACAGAACGGCTGGGCCATCGGCGAAGATGCCGAGCTTGAAGCGCACGTCCAGGATGAAGCCGATGTGGAAAGTCTGTACACCACTCTCGAAAATGAGATCATCCCGCTTTACTACGAGCGCGGCGCGGACAATCTCCCGCACGAATGGATCGCGCGCGCCAAGAACGCCATCCAGACCGTCACGCCGCAATTCAGCACGCGGCGCATGGTCAAGGAATACGTGGAGCGTCTCTATCTGCCCGCGTTGAAGGTGGGGAACGGCAAACCCAAAAAGACACGAAAGAAATAATGGAAATCCTACTCTCTTCCTCTGCATGGCTGGCCGCGCTGGGGATCTTCATCCTGCGCGTCAGCGATATGACTCTCGACACTTTGCGTCTGTTATTTGTGGTACGCGGACGCAAAGGCATTGCCTGGGTTTTGGGATTCTTCCAATCGGCCATCTTTGTGGTCGCCATCACCAGCGTGCTAAACAACCTCGATAATCCACTTAATTTCGTGGGCTACGCGGCGGGATTCGCCACTGGCAACGTGGTCGGCATGTGGATCGAGGAGCGGCTGGCGGTGGGACATATCCGCCTCAATATCATCAGTCCCAAACGTGGCGCGGCGGTGGCCGAGGCTTTACGGGAATCCAGTTTCGGTGTGACGGAAATCCCCGCACGCGGACGCGATGGGGTGGTGTCGTTGTTATCCGTCAGCGTGCTTCGTAAGGATGTGGCGCGCGCAGAGCAGGTGGTACGCGAGGCCGATCCTGAAGCGTTCATGACGGCGGAGGATGTCCGTCCCATGCGGCATGGATTCTGGCGCGCGTAAATTGGTTGAAGGTGGAATGTTGAAAGTTGTCCCTGAAATTGACGTGACTACCCTTGCCGAAAAACTAAAATCGGACGAGGAGTTCGTTCTGTTGGATGTGCGCGAAGAATGGGAATTGAGTCTCGCGAAGATCACAGACAAACGCATGGCGCACGCGCCGCTGAGTCAACTGTCAGCGGGGGGAGTGGCTATTTTGCCGGAACCAGCCCAAAGTCCCGAACGAAGCGTGTATGTCATCTGCCATCACGGAGTCCGTAGTGCGAATGTCACGCGCTGGCTGTCTGGGCAGGGATGGAAACACGTCTTCAGTGTGCGCGGAGGCATTGATGAGTATGCAAGGAAGATCGATAAGTCGGTGGGGTCGTATTAGGGGTTGAAGGTTACAGGTTGAATGTTGAAAGAATCAAAAAGGTTGAGAGTGGATTTCCGCTCTCAACCTTCAACTTTAAACTTGCTATTTTCAACTTTACTTGAACGTGAATTTTCCGTTTTTGTAGAACAATTCTCCGTCCACGAGAATTTCGGAGTCGGTGCGCAGGTCACAGATGAAGTCCCAGTGGATGGCGCTCTTGTTTTTCGACCCGGTTTCTGGATAACCAGCGCCGAGCGCCATGTGGAACGAACCGCCGATCTTTTCGTCGAAGAGTATCTGACCTGTGAATTTGTTGATCTCGAAGTTGGTGCCGATGGCGAACTCGCCCAGGTAGCGCGCGCCCGCGTCGGTCTCGACCATTTTCAATAGATAATCCTGGTTCTTGGCGGCCTTGACCTGTGTGATGCGCCCGTTGCTGAAGGTCAGCTCCGCGCCTTCCACCGCCACGCCGCCGTAGATGGCGGGATAGGTGAAGCGCACCCAGCCGTTGACAGATTCTTCGACGGGACCGGTGTAGATTTCGCCATCGGGCATGTTGTGCGTGCCGCACGAGTTCATGAATTTGCGGCCTTTGACAGAGAGGGTCAGGTCCACGTTGGGCCCGCGCAGGATGACCTGGTTCTTGCCGTCCATCCATTGGATGGCTTTCTCGTGCTCTTTCTCGACCTTGCGCCAGAAGGCGACAGGGTCATCTTCGTGGACATGACAGG
>JAYRVQ010000538.1:0-2415 GCA_041918465.1 Anaerolineales bacterium | reverse complement strand
CGTTGTCAGCAGTGTGGACATCCCCTCGCCCGTCCGCGCAGTGATCGGGATGGCGGGCACGCCCAGGTCACGCGAGAGCGAGCGGGCGTCAACTTCGAGTCCCTTGCGGCGCGCCTCATCCATCAGGTTGACCGCCACAACAACATTTGTAGTAATCTCCATCACTTGCATCACCAGATTCAGGTTGCGTTCGAGCGCTGTCGCGTCGGTGACAACGATGGTGCAGTCGGGCTGGCCGAATAAAATAAAGTCGCGCGCCACTTCCTCATCCTGCGACGCGGAAAGAAGCGAGTATGTGCCAGGCAGGTCAACCAGTTTATATTTCACGCTGTTGAACTGGTAGCCGCCCTCAGCGCGCGTCACGGTCTTGCCGGGCCAGTTGCCTGTGTGTTGCTTGAGTCCCGTCAACGCGTTGAAAAGCGTGGATTTGCCTGTGTTTGGGTTGCCCGCCAGCGCGACCACGCGGTCGAAGTCGCCCGTCTTGATGCCCATCTGTTCGAGTTGGGTGTATGCGGGACAGGTTTCGCAGTGTTCGGTGGGGAGTTGTATTTTTTGTGATGTCATTCTTTATTCCTTTTCTGACTTTAAATTCCAAAAATACCTGAAAGCATAAAAACAAAGATCGCTCCGAGAATGATTCCAACAGCGGTGTAGTGCTGGTGACCATGTTCGCGTGCCACGGGGATCAGTTCATCGAGGGTGATGAAGACCATCACGCCGCCTGCAAAGGCCAGCGCCGCGGGGACGAGCGCGTCGAAGGATGTCAGCACCAGCGCGGCCAACAACGCGCCGATTGGTTCGGTCAGCCCCGAGAGGAAGGCGAAGCGAGCCGCTCTCCATTTGGGCATGCCCGCTTTGTAGAGAGGCAGTGCGGTGGCGATTCCCTCAGGGATGTTGTGCAGGGTGATGGCAATCGCGATAAAAATTCCAAAGGCTGGCGTGTGCGCGTATCCTGCGCCGACAGCGATCCCCTCGGGTGTGTTGTGGACCGCGATCCCAAACGCGACCAGCAAACCAGTCTTGAACAGGCTCATGTCCGTGATCTGCATCGGTTCGCTTCGCCAGCGCCAGCCGCGGCGATGCCGTCCGAATGGCCTGGGGGATTTGTGCACAATCGGTGTGGCTTCGATTTCTTTTCCAAAGCCGTCGAATTCCTTTTCACCAAAACGGATGTGCGGTATCAGCATGTCAATCAGGAGCATGAACGTCGCGCCGATGGCGAAGCCGATTGTGGCCATCCACACACCGGCCATTTCGATGGCGTGGCTTACGAGATCCACAAAGGAGAGCGTGATCATCACGCCCGCAGCGATTCCCATCAGAAAGCCAAAGGTGCGTTTGCCGGGCTGGCGCAGAACGGCGATCCATCCGCCCAGGCCGGTTCCCAGACCGGCGATCAAACTAAGACCGAGCACATTCAGGAGCATGGAAAACCGCCTTCGTCGTATTGAATTTCAGGATGCAGGCTTGACCCAGATCTGCGCGGCCTGGTCTTTTCGCAACGCGATCAACGTGCCGCGCACGCGATACGCGCGCGGGTCTCCGAAAAAGTTTTGCAGTTCAGGATAGATGACGGTTCCAGGTGTGAGTCCCAAATCCAGAAATCTCCGCCGCGTGAATCCCTGCACGGCTTCATCCAACGTCACGATCTCGGCGCGCTGGTCGTGGGAGAGTTCGGTCAGCGGGACAGCCTCGCGTTTGAGCAGTTCATGTTCGGGGATCGGCGCGACCGTCACATTCGACGCCACCGCGGGCGCGAGCCGATATTCGTTTTCGCCGTCACTCAACACGACGCGTTGTGGCGTTCGTTCAAGGATGCGGATGTCCTGTCCCAAACGGAGTCCCGCCGCCAGGATTTGTTCGTAGGCGAGGGCGGGTTCATCCTCGAGATGGACGATTCGCGCGGGACGATCGGCCTGCCACGCCGTCAGGGGCGTTCCCTGCTCTTTGGGCAGAGTCCCCTCGCGCGTCGGGATGGGGTCGCCGTGCGGATCGCGCGTCGGGTGGCCGAGCGCCGCGTCCAGTTCATCGAGTTGCGCGTCGGTGAGATTGTGTTCGCGGCGATGCGCCTCGGTGTGGATCTGTCCCAGCGGCATACGCGCCTCATCCGCGAGATAGCGTTCCCACAATCGGTGCGCGCGGACAACGTGTAGCGCCCAGCGTTCGCCCTCGGCGGTGAGATGCAGTTGGTCGCCGCGCGATTCGAGCAGACCCTGCGTCTCCATCCCCTCGATGAGACTCATTATCTTTTGTCGCGGCATGCTCAACACTCCGCCCAGCGACTCTGGGGAGGCGTGGCGTCCGCCCTGTTCGCGGTCGAGCAGGTGCTTGAGGGCGTCCTCCACTTGTTCGCGTTCCTGCGCGGCGCGGTAGTTTTTGTATTGCGTCCACAGTCCCACGCGGGGGAGGAATGTG
>JAYRVQ010000537.1:0-5150 GCA_041918465.1 Anaerolineales bacterium | reverse complement strand
TGAAACGGAGGCTTCATGGCTTGGGAACAAAAACTCATGCGCACTGTGCGCGTCCGAAATACACAGGCACGCGGCATCCTCGCCCAACTGCTAACTGCCATCTCTGAAGAGGGCGGCAACGTGGGCGGCATTCAAATGCTGACCGAGACCTCGCGCAACGTAGTGCGCGACATCAGCATCTACGCCGAAGACGAGGCTCACATTGAACAGATCGTCGCGGCAATGAGCGCGAACGAAGGAACGAAAATTCTACAGGTACGCGACGAGGTGCTCGAACTGCACCAAAAGGGCAAGATCGCCATCCGTTCGCGCTATCCCATCGATTCACTGTCCACATTGCGACGCGTCTACACGCCAGGCGTGGCCGCCGTCTGCCGCAAGATCGCCGCAGACCCATCCCTCGCGTGGACGTATACCAGCATCAGCCACATGGTCGCCATCGTCACTGATGGGACGGCGGTGCTCGGTCTCGGCGATATCGGCTCCCTCGCTGGTATGCCCGTCATGGAAGGCAAGGCCATGCTCATGGAAACGCTGGTTGGGCTTTCGGGCGTGCCAATTTTGCTAAACACCAAAGACCCTGATGAAATCATCTGCACAGTCAAAGCCATCTCACCGACCTTTGCCGCCATTCAACTCGAGGATATTTCCGCGCCGCGCTGTTTCGAGATCGAGGAGAAATTGCAGGCCGCGCTCGACATCCCCGTGATGCACGACGACCAGCATGGCACAGCCGTTGTCAGCACTGCGGCGTTGATGGTGGCCGCGCGCGAGACGGGACGCGACCTCCGTCAGGCGGTCATCGGTCAGATCGGATTGGGGGCGGCGGGCAACGCCATCGGGAAGATGTTGATGCGGCTGACGGGCAATTCCGTTCTCGGCGCGGACCTCTCCTCAGATGCAGTGACGCGCTTCGAAACGGCGGGCGGACGAAGGTCCAGCCTGACCGAGATCATGTCGCAGGCTGATATCGTCATCGCCACAACGGGCGCGGCGGGACTCATCAAGCCAGAGATGGTCCGCAAAGGACAGATCATTCTTGCGTTGTCGAATCCCAACGCGGAGATCGATCCTGAAGTCGCATTGGAGCGCGGCGCGGCTTTCGCGGCGGACGGGAAATCGGTCAACAATGTGCTGGGCTTCCCCGGCATCTTTCGCGGCGCTGTGGACGCGCACGCCCCGCGTATCACCCATGAGATGTTGCTGGCCGCGGCTGAGACGATCGCCGAGATGACGCCGCCCGGTGAACTGGTGCCAAACCCGCTCGATAAAAAAGTGCATCGCGCCGTGGCGCGTGCTGTGGCAGAGAAAGCCATCGAGCAGGGGATTGCGCGTGCCGATTATGTGCCGTATGTGGATGATTAGGGAACAGAGAATAGAGAGTAGAGAACTGTCAGGGCGACTCATCAACGAGTCGCCCTGTTTTTTTGAATGGATTCCCAAAGTTCTACTTTGGGATGTCTGGAAGTAGAACTTCCAGATTCCATCATGCGTTACTTGTGTCCATTCCCATCTTTGTGCAACAATTCTTTCAACACCCTGCCCATCCGTGTGATGCCCTCACGAATAGTGTCGGGTGAGGAATACGAAAAATTGATTCGCATCGTGTTCGCGCCGCCGCCATTTGCGTGGAAGGCCGCGCCCGGCACGAAAGCCACCCTGCGTTCGATGGCAATCTTGAGCGCGTTGGCCGCGTCCATGTGTTCGGGCATGATCCCCCACAGGAACATGCCGCCTTGCGGGCGCGTCCAACTCATTTCGGGTGGGAACATTTCCTCCATCATTTCGAGCATCACGTCGCGGCGTTCCTTATACGTGGCGCGGATGACCTTGACATGCTCATCCAGGAATCCACCCTTGCCAACCTCGTATGCCACATACTGATTGAAAGAGGACGTGTGCAAGTCAGCGGCCTGTTTCGTCATCACCAGTTTACGGATGACTTCCGGTGGCGCAATGACCCATGCCAGGCGCAGTCCCGGAGCGAGCAGTTTCGAGAAGGTGCTCAAATAGATGACGTTGCCGCTGTAATGTCCGCCGTTGGGGCCGCGATACTCGCTATCGAGCGAGACGACCGAGGGGATGTGCTCGCCCTCATAACGGAGTTGACCGTACGGATCGTCCTCCACAATCGGGACCCCGTACCTGTCCGCCATTTCGACGAGTTGTTTGCGCCGTTCCAGGCTGAGTGTAGACCCGCTTGGGTTTTGGAAATTGGGCAACACATAAATGAACTTGGGGCCTTTTCGCAGAGCA
Organism: Anaerolineales bacterium; assembly: GCA_041918465.1. Classification (GTDB taxonomy): domain Bacteria; phylum Chloroflexota; class Anaerolineae; order Anaerolineales; family Villigracilaceae; genus Denitrolinea. The sequence continues at coordinate 2,894 of JAYRVQ010000537.1, read as the reverse complement.
GACTCCAATTCATCCACAATCATGCCGTTCTCATCCATTGGGATGGAAATGTACTGCGCGCCGTAAGCATTCCAGGCCTGAAGCGCGCCAAGGTAGGTGGGCGACTCGACCACAATATAATCGCCGCGGTTGATGAACAACCGCCCTATGAAATCCAGCGCCTGTTGCGAGCCGGAAGTGATGAGGATATTGTCGGCGGTCACTTCCACTGCATAACGGGCGGTATGACGGGCGATCATTTCACGAAGCGGATGGTATCCCTCCGTGGTGCTGTATTGCAACGCCTGCGCGCCATGCTGGGCAAGAACAACGTTGCAGGCTTCCTGGAATTCTTTTACCGGAAAGACCTCCGGGGCGGGGAGTCCTCCCGCAAAGGAAATAATGTCCGGTTGCTCGGTAAATTTGAGCAATTCGCGGATGACGGAACTGCCCATACGTTGCGTACGGTGAGCATATCGGTATTCCCAGGGTGTTTGCATTCACTCTCCTTGTGTTGTAGCCAGGATATTATCCTGCACTACAGAATTAGAAAGGCCTGACAGGTGTGCGATTCACCCGTCAGGCCCATGCTGACTTATGGCACTAATATGCCAGAAAGTATCATGACAAGAAGTATTCTTGGCATTGCTATCCAATCTTACTGTTTTTTGTCCCCAAACGCAACCTCCAACAGCCTTACAGTTGTCATAAATTTTCGGCTGGGATTGGGGCGTTTTTTCCATTCACGAGCAGACCTGCACGATAAAAAATTCCCGATCTGAGACAGACCGGGAATTTTGTTGTCAGGCAACAGATGATTAATAGTCGCGACGTCGTCCGCCGCCACCACCGCCACGATTGCCATAGCCGCCGCGGCCGCCGCCGCGATTGCCGTAGCCGCCGCCACCGCCGCCTTCTTCACGCGGGCGAGCGATACTGACACGCAGGTCGCGTCCGCCCAGCATGTGGCCAGTCAACATATTAATGGCCTTCTGCGCCTCGTCCGAAGAACTCATTTCAACGAAGGCAAACCCTTTTGAGCGGCCCGTCTCGCGGTCCTTGATGATCGCGACAGAGGTCACGGTACCCGCCTGCCCAAACAGAGTGCTCAACTCTTCCTCAGTAGCTGAGTAGGGCAGGTTTCCAACGTACAACTTTGCTTCCATATTTCTCCTAAACAAGCGGCCTGCCTTGCAGGCCTTGAAAATGCAGGCGTTCGATGACCTCGGACGAGAATCAGCCAAACCCCTGTTGACAGTATGCAAAGTATAACACGCGATGACAAAAATGGACTTGTTTTTAACCTGCAACCTGCACGGGATTGGTGAGCAATCCCAGCCCATCAATTTCCACTTCCACCGTGTCACCGGGTTGTAGCTGGTTCACACCCGAAGGCGTGCCGGTAAAAATCAAATCGCCGGGTTCCAATGTCATCACAGAGGAGATGTAGGCAATGAGCACTCCGATGTTAAATATCATATCGCGAGTGGACGCCAACTGCCGCATCTGCCCGTTGACGCGGCAGGTGATCAACGCGTCCGCGGGGTCGAAATCGGTGTCAACCCATGGGCCGAAGGGACAGAACGTGTCGAAGCCCTTGGCGCGCGTCCACTGGCCGTCGGTTTTTTGCAAGTCGCGGGCGGTGACATCATTTCCGATGGTGTAGCCAAAGACAAAGTCCCGCGCCGACTCGGTGGTGACGTTCCGTCCGCGTTTGCCGACGACAATCACCAATTCCGCTTCATGCTCGACCTGGGCTGATTGCGGCGGAAGGAGGATGGTCCCACCTGACGCAATGACCGAGGAGGGCGGCTTGAAAAAGATCAGGGGCATTTTGGGCACTTCATTGCCCAACTCTTTGGCGTGCTCCACGTAATTGCGTCCGACACAGATGATCTTGCTCGGCACGGATGGCGCCAGCAGGCGAACATCGTTCAGCGGGATTTCCGCTTTAAGCCGTTTGTAAGCCCCGAACAAGTCCCCTTCGATCTCGCCAATCTTGTTTTCGTGCAACCAGCCGAAGCGAGGGGGCTCCTCCCCTTGTTGAAAACGAACGAAACGCATGGATTCTCCAGTTGAAGGTTACAAGTTGAATTTGAACGTTGCCAGACAAGTGTAACCTGCAACCTTCAACTTTTCAACCTGCAACGGTATAATGCTGGATACGGGCGCTTAGCTCAGTTGGTTAGAGCACCTCGTTTACACCGAGGGGGTCGGGGGTTCGAGTCCCTCAGCGCCCACAGAAATCCTCACCTCGGTGGGGATTTTTTGTTTACAAAAAACGGATGAGACGTTCTACACGCCTCATCCGTTCATTTTTCATGGACCTCCTTTCATCGGAGGAAGGGAAAGTTACGGAGTGGTTGTTGGGACGGTTTGTTCGGCAGGGGGCTGTCCCATTCCATCCGGTCCACCATGACCGCCGCGGCCAAAGCCGAGACCGAAGCCGGGGCCGCCGTCGAGGTAGCCCTTGTCGAGGCCTTCGAGCAACCAGTTGGCCTTACCCTGCGTTATCGTGCCGTCAGTGACAGCCTGCTCGATCTGGGCGCGCATCTCTTCGCGATGGACAGCCTGGATGGCGGCCTGCACATTGGCGATGTCCACGCCCGCGGCGGTGGCGATGTCTTCGAGGGTCTGTCCGTCTTTCAGTGCGGTGGATAGTTCTTCGGCGGTCATGCCAAGAACTTCGGCGGCTGCTTCGAGTTCAGCCGTCCCGAGGCCGCGGCCGCCGCGAGGATCGCCGCGCCCGTCGAAGGTCCGCGCGGGAGGCGTGGAATCGTCCGCGTAGGCCACGCCCGCGCCGATCGCGCCAACAACCACCAGCACGGCCAAAAAGCCACCAATCAACATGGGAAGTTTCTTTTTCAATTTTTCTCCTTTACGAGTGAATTGGCTGGACTGCGTCCAACCTGCGC
>JAYRVQ010000536.1:0-4057 GCA_041918465.1 Anaerolineales bacterium | reverse complement strand
AGGGACAGGGAGATTCAACTCTGCGAGCAGTTCAGTGTAGTGCATCACCTTGTAGTCGCCGCCCATTTGTGGATACTCGTTCTTGAGCGTATTGAGACAATGCGGACAGGTGGCGACGATACGATTGAACTTGATTTTGCCAAACGTTTCGATATTTTGCTTGGCAAACTCCTGGAACATGTACTCGTTGCCCATGCGGCGGGCGGTTTCGCCACAGCACATCTCGTCGAATCCGAGCACACCGAAGTCCGCGCCTGCTTTTTGAAGGAGTTTGACAAAGGCGCGCGCCACCTTTTTATTGCGCTGATCAAACGCGGCCGCGCAGCCGACGAAGTACAGGATGTCCACTGAATCGCCTTCGGCGAGTTCGCGGACGTTCAAGCCATCCGCCCATTCCATCTTCGAGTCGGGAAGAATTCCCCAGGGATTGGCGTGCCGCTCGAAGTTGCGGAGCAGGTCCGAGATAGACTTGGGCAATTTGCCGCTGGTCAATGCCTGGAAGCGGCGCAGGTCAATCACTTCGTCCACGGGGTTGATGAAGACGGGGCACTTGACGATGCATGCGCCGCAGGTGGTACATTGCCACGAGTAGTTTTCAGGGACAACGGGGCCCAGCACATCGCCATCCACGGCGGCGTCGCCTGTCAGCAGGGCGTTGTTCATGCCCTTGCGGAGCATCTGGACGAGGTCGCGCGGCGAGTAGTCCATGCCGCTGATGTTGGCGGGACAGGCTTCCTGACAGCGCCCGCATTTGAGACAAGCATCGAAGGAGAGCAGTTGCTGGGGCGTAAACTCAGTCACTTTGTTAACGCCGAGGATTTCCGTGTTTTCGATATCTTCGATTTTCTGCAAGGCGCCCATCGGCCGCGACGGACGAACGAGGATGTTGAGCGGCCCGTTAAACATGTGACGCAATTTCGTGAATGGGACAGCCGCCACCAGCAGGAGCGCGACGATGGTGTGGATGACAACGAGGGTGTTGTGCCAGGTGAAGGCCGTCTCGACCGTCATGCCGCCCGCGCGGAAAACGTCAGCGAGCCAATTGCCGATGATGGAGTAGCCAGCCCAGGCGGGGTCCGCGGCGACGAGTCGCATGGCCTCGTTCGTGAAACCGATCAGGGCGATGAGCAGGAACATCCCAAGGGCGAACCAATCGTCCCAATTGGTTTGCAGGGCTTTCGGTTTGAAAAACAGGCGGCGGGCAATCGCCATCAACACGCCAATGATGATGAAGAGTCCCGCCACGTCCATCGCGATTTCGTAGGCGATGTACCAATTGTCGCGCGGGAAGGTTTCGAGCGCGAAGGGCAGGAACAATTTCATCTGCATGATGTTGACGATGGTGCCGAGAACCTGGATGAGCACGCCCCAGAAAATCAGGAAGTGCATGATTCCTGGGTACCATTTTTTAAGGACGCGCGCCTGACCAAGCACCTGAACAAAGAAATCCCGGAGTGCGTGTTTATGGAAGGTTAAGCGGGGAGTTTGGGTTGTGGCTGTCATGCTTCACTCACCTTGACATAGATCTTCCCGTCAACGATTTCGGTTTCGAGCGCGAGAAGGGGCTTGGGCGGTGGCCCGCTAATGACGGAGCCATCCTCTACTTTGAAGTAGCCCTCGTGGCAGGGACATTCGAGCCTTCCCGTTTCGCTCTTCCACGCTACATTACAGGCGAAGTGTGTACAGGCCGCGGAATAGGCTTTCAGCCCAGTAGGGGTGTTTATGATAATGGCGGGATACCGTCCAAAATCAACATACTTTGATTGCCCGATGGGCAATTCGTCATCTCTGCAAACAAGCACAGGTTCGGTAGGATAGATTTTTAGGTCGGTTGGGTAGAAGTATGCCACCACGGGCGCGGCGACGATTCCCGCGCCGAGGGCGATCCCCGTGCCTTTTACCAACTTTAAAAAGTCGCGTCGTGAAATGTCAGGCATGGTTACCTCAATTCTCCCTTAATGGAAAGGAAAATAATTATGATCAACGCAATCACAGAAAGAGCCGCGCGAATCCACCACGCTAATTTGGTATCCTTTGTTTTCTCGAAGAAAGGCAGGAACATAAGCGCCAATAATCCTACAATTGTCGCGACAACAACGAAGACGCGTCCTTCGATCAGCCCCCAGAAAACGTAAGCGTCAACGTCTGCGAGCAGTTGGTATAGGAAGAGAAAATACCATTCTGGCTTAACATGCGCGGGCGTGTCCAATGGATTGGCGGGATCCTGCAAACCGATGTGGTTGAACATGCCAAGCGCGCCGACAACGACTGCCAGTCCGAGAAAACCCATTGCCACCCAGAATTCGGTCATCAAGTGGTCGGGGAAAAACGGGACGGGCTTATCGTCTGGAAGAATTTCGTGGGATGATCTGTCTTTCATGGTTCCTCCTAGAGCGGACGCTTGACGCCCAGACGCCGTATCATCATGAAGTGCAACAGCATGAAGGTCACGGTGGCGATGGGAATGACCAGCACGTGCAGGCCGAAGAACCTTCCAAGTGTGGCCTCGGTCACACCCCAGCCATCACGCAGGAAGATGAGGGCGAGGTTGCCAACCGCAGGCACGGCGCCCGCGATCTCCGTCCCCACGGTGCTGGCCCAGAACGCGCGCTGGTCCCACGGGAGCAAATATCCCGTGAACCCGAAGGCCAGTGTGAGAACGAGCAGGATCGCGCCGCTGACCCAGTTCAGTTCGCGCGGCGGTTTGTACGCGCCCATGATGAACACGCGGATCATGTGCGCCACCGCCATCACGATCATCCCATTGGCAGACCAATGATGAATGGCGCGGATGGCCGCCCCAAAATAGACCTCGTTCTCAATGAACTGAATGCTGGCGTAGGCTTCGGCGGCGGTCGGTTTGTAATAGAAGGCCAGCAGGATACCCGTGGTTCCTTGAATCACAAACAGGAAGAAGGTAATTCCGCCTAGGCAGTACCACCACCAGCGGGCGAACGAGGGGACGGGCTTTTTCAGCATCTCGTTCAGCGGCTTGGCGATCTGGTAGCGTTCCTCGATCCAGTCGGCAACGCGCGTCGTCAACGGCTTGAACAGCTTGCGTTGGGTCCAGATCGAAGCGGATTGCCAGAAGCCGAAGAGGAAGACCAGTCCCAACGTCCCGAAGACGAGCCAGCGCGCGGTGGGAGTCCACAGGTTTTTATGTTCACCCTGAATATGACAATGGAGACAGGGTTCCAGTTTGGCGGGTGGAACTTCCACGGATGACAATTCATCCAAAACACCTGGCTCGTAAGCGCTGGCGTGGAGACTGGTGGCGAGGAGCAATGCTCCCGCCACGAGCAAAATTACGATTCCCCCGTAAAGGAGTTTGCGTGCCAACTGCATAGACACCTCGCTAGATGGATAACCTGCCCTGCTCTGTATAGTGAGCAGGGCTGGTCCGATTTCAGCATCTCTCAATCCCCTCGTTTTTCCTCTGGTATCAAATGCAGTATAGCACTTCGCCCATTCTAGGCTTTAAGACGTTTGGCAACTATTTCCGCGACATCCATCACATTAACCGAACCGCCATCCGCTTTTGACGCGTCTGTGAGCATAACCATGCAGAATGGACAGCCGACCGCGACGGTTTGCGCGCCTACCGACGGTTGGTAGGTTTCCAACGTTTTCTTCGCCTCTGCGAACCTCGCTTCATTCACCCGACCTGAGCCGCGTTCCTCTTCCTTCCACATTTGCGCACCCCCCGCGCCGCAACAGAAACTCCGGTCACGTGACCGCTTCATTTCGACAGGAGCGCGTCCCTGTGCCGAGGCAAGCACGTTGCGCGGCGCATCGTACTCCTCCTGGTAGCGGCCGAGATAGCACGGATCGTGGAACGTCACTTTAAGATCATCCTGCGTCACTTCCAATTGGATCTTCCCCGCGCCAACCAGTTCGTTGATGAACTGCGTGTGATGGATGACATCGTAATTTCCACCAAAGGCCGGATACTCATTCTTGATCGTGTGCAAGCAATGCGGACAAGTGGTCACGATTCGTTTTGGAGCGACCTCATTCAGGATCTCCACATTCTGTGTCGCCAGCCCGAAGAAGATGT
>JAYRVQ010000535.1:0-3987 GCA_041918465.1 Anaerolineales bacterium | reverse complement strand
GGTCGCGCAGAAATACGACATCCTGTTGATGGTGGATGATGCACACGGCGAGGGCGTACTCGGCAACGGCGGACGCGGCATCGTGGACCACTTCGGCCTGCACGGCAAAGTGGACGTGGAAGTCGGCACGATGTCGAAGGCCTTCGGTGTGGTCGGCGGCGTGGTTGCAGGGAACAAGGTCATCATCGAGTGGCTGCGTCAGCGCGGACGCCCGTTCCTGTTCTCCTCGGCGGTGACCGTCCCGGATGCGGCGGCCTGTCTCGCGGCGATTGACCTGCTCGAAGATTCCACTCAACTTGTGGACAAACTCTGGAGCAATGCCAAATATTTCAAGGCCGAAATGAAGAATCTCGGATTCAACACCGGTGTCAGCGAAACGCCCATCACCCCGGTCATGCTCGGCGAAGCCCCGCTGGCGCAACAGTTCAGCCGCGAGTTGTTCGAGGAAGGCGTGTTTGCCATGGCGCTCGGCTATCCCACCGTGCCGCAGGGCAAAGCGAGGATACGAGTCATGATCTCCGCCGCGCATTCGCAGGATGATTTGAATAAAGGATTGGAAGCGTTTGGGAAGGTGGGGAGGAAGTTGGGTGTGATCCAGTAATCAGTGATCGGTGACCAGTAATCAGTGGGTGGCGGAGGGAGGGACGCCGCCCAAACAACATGGAGGATAGAATGAAATCAAGGAATCCCGCTTTTGAAAACAGCCTTGCCTGTCTTCAACATCCACTGACATTGTTGAGCATTGCCATTCTCCTGCTCAATGACCATGTGCTGAAAGTTGTCAGTCCCTCGTGGCTGACAGGGAAACTCAGCGACTTCGCAGGGCTATTTTTCTTTCCCTTCATCGTCGCGGCAGGATTGAGTCTCGCACTCGCGAAATTCAATTTGTCGCGTCAACGGATCGGGCAGATCGTGTTTGGGATTGTGGCGATCTGGTTTACTTTGCTCAAGACATCGCCTCTTGTCAATTCGCTGACCGCACAATTGGCTTCCCTGTTCATCGGCGCACCGACGCGGCTGATACTGGATTGGACTGATTTGTTTGCATTGGCGTCCTTGTGGCCTGCGTGGGTGATGTGGAATCAGTCCCCTAAACCTATTGTGCTACAGAGAGCCTATATTGCTCTTACAGTTGGAGTTGTTGCGTGCGTGGCATCATCGCCAAAGCCACCTCCCTTTGATAGTATAGGAACAGTGGCTTATCACGATGGCGTTCTTTATGCAGGAAGTTCAGATTATTTTTATACAGTTAAAAGCACAGATCTGGGCAATTCTTGGGACTGGATAGATTATCAAAACGACGACATTTTGAGCAATCACGAACTGCCAATCCAGGCATGTGATCCAATTGATTCGCAGATATGCTATCGGGTGGATGGTACGGATAAAGTCTTAATTTCCAACAATAGAGGTAAATCCTGGCAAACTGCATGGGCAATTCCCCAAAATCGACAGGAATATGTATTTCACGTTTCTGGAAATACTACCACCCACGATCTGCTCATCGTGGATGAAGGCAATTCACGATATTTGTTTGTCGCCATGGGAACACATGGCATATTACGAAGACAACTTCCAAACGGTGATTGGGTTCAACTCGGCGTTGAAGAAGTACAACCAACACCTTTTTATGCCCCCAACATTTTGTCTGCAATTAATAACACTGGTAAGGAATTAGCAATTTGGCTTGGGGTTGCATTTCTCGCCCTGCTGATCAGTCACGTGGCAATTTGGAACAAACTTGTAGGAGATAAAAAAGTCATCGATTTACTAGCCTGGATATATTTCACATTCAACTTTGCAATGGCGTTTATCATTGTGGAATTAGTCATAATTATCGTAACATCATTGGCCCTAGAAACCTTCTTTCTCGCGCCGCCTTTGATACCGCTCCACCTGGATGAGTCACCCGGCATGCTCGCAATTGTGTTGGCAATAGTCGCATTACTCACATGGCTCTTAATAAGAACCAACAAATGGGTTTTGAAAATTGCTGTAGATCAAAATGTCAAGTCAAGGATAGTGCTTTATAGCGCGCTTACATTAATTAGTGTTTTGGTATTCGGCTATTTACCTTGGCCGCTATGGGCATTGGGCATTATCGAAAGATACCAATTGGCTCTTACGATTTCAGTCCTTGCGTCTGGTCTGATAACCGCGGCATGCTATTATCTGATTCGCAACGCGAAATGAATCAGTCAGAGACTCATTCCAGTCACCATCGCCGCTCCATCCGCCTGAAGGGACACGATTATTCGCGGGCGGGAATGTATTTCGTCACTATTGTGACGTGGGGACGGTTGATGTTGTTTGGGAAAATCGAAAACGGGGAAATGAAATTGAATTGGTATGGTGAAATTGTCCAGAAATGGTGGGACGATATCCCTGACCATTTCCCAAATGTGGAAACGGGCGCGTTCGTCATCATGCCCAATCATGTGCATGGGATAATCATCATTACCGATGAACGTAGGGGCACGGTCCCCGTGCCCTGTGTCGAGGGTGCAATCCAACAACAGGGTGGCGATATCATCCAGCAGGGCGAGATGACCTCGCCCCTACACAATGAAAATGTGGATGGGATGGAACAGCAGGGCGGGGAGACCCCGCCCCTACGGAAACCAACGTTGGGCCAGATTGTGGTGTATTTCAAATACAAATCCACCAAGGAAATCAACATTTTGGATGGTGGGCGGGTTGCGAAATTGTGGCAACGTAATTACTACGAGCACATCGTCCGCAATGAACGCGAAATGGAAAATATCTGGAATTACATCGAATCCAATCCCGCCCTGTGGGAAACGGACGATGAAAACCCCGCCAAACAATACGGCCTCCGATGAACTCGGAGGCCGTATTTACCTGCGTACGTGTGTACCTGTTTACTTCGCCTTGACCGTGATCATCTTCGGCTTGACCTCTTCCGCCTTGGGCAGGGTGATGGTCAGGATGCCGTTCTCGAACTCGGCCTTGGCTTTATCCGAGACCACCGCGGTCGGGAGGGCGAAGGTGCGCTCGAAGGCGCCGTAGCGCTGTTCGCGCAGGTGGTAGGCGCGCTCCTGCTTTTCTTCCTCGTGCTTGAACTCGCCCTTGAGCGACAACATGTCGCCGGTGATGGAGATTTGCACGTTATCGGACTTCATGCCGGGCAGGGAGGCCTTGACAACCACCTCGTCGTCGGTCTGGTACAGGTCCACGGCGGGGGCCTGCCAGCCGCCGGTCGCGCCGACGGACGGGGTGAACGCGTCGTTGAAGAGACGGTCCATGGCTTCGCGTAGGGTGATCATATCGCGCATCGGTTCAAAACGGATTAAATTGGACATAGCAGACTCCTTTCTTGTGTGAGTGGTTTTGGTTTTACGCCGTTAATTTAAACGGCCTGCGTTAAAAAAACGCAAGCCGCTCGTAAAAATTCTGTCAGAGATTTTGTGGATAAGGCTATTTTGTCATTGCGAGAGCTGTGTTTTTCCGCTCGAAGCAATCTCCTCATTATGTCGGGGATTGCTTCGCTTTGCTCGCAATGACAGAAGATAAACTACTTCCTCCGAAAATCCACAAACCGATAGCCGACTCCGCGCTCCGTGAGAATGTACTTTGGGTTGGCGGGGTCCTTCTCCAGTTTCTGGCGCAGATAATTGATGTAGAGACGGACGTAATGCGGCTCATCGCGGTACTCATAGCCCCAGACCTTTTGCAGTAATTGGTCATGTGAGACCACCCAGCCTGTATTCTGGACGAGGTGAAACAGCAGACGATATTCGGTGGGGCGCAGTTTGACGAGTTTGCCCTCCAGCCAGATCTCGCGGCGGTCGAAGTCGATCTTGAGACGTTCGTCCACCTCGATCAGACCGTGCATCGAGCCGGTCGCGCCTTCTGTGCGGCGTAACACCGCCTTGATGCGGCTGACAAGTTCACGCGGACTGAACGGCTTGGTGACATAATCGTCCGCGCCGAGCTCGAGGCCGCGCACGCGGTCATCTTCCTCGC
>JAYRVQ010000534.1:0-5141 GCA_041918465.1 Anaerolineales bacterium | reverse complement strand
AGATTTCCTTCTCGACCCGGTACAGCCGGAAGGGGATACCGCGCAGGTCGGGGGAGAGGCCGACCAGAGCCAAATTCTCGCGCATTTGCTGCAACGACATACTTATGTTTCCGATGTCGTGCAGGCTACCCGTCAGCACTGTGACGGTGCCGATGGTTTGCAATTCCGGCACCACCACGGACAATCTCCCTACCGGCAAGCATCCCGGTTCCGCTTTTGACCGTTTCTTTGTCCCGTCGCGATATGGGCATGGCAGATTTCCGGTCTGCCATTGTCCAACATTGTTTCGCCATCCCACCATTGTTTCGCCGTCGCAACGATGAACAAGTCCACCCGCCCGATACTCCTCTTGCCAGGCATCAAAACATTCGTCCGGCGTGGCGTATGGCAGGTACACGGTTAGCTCGCTCGGTGGCTCAGCGTGAACCGCTTCCCACAGCTTCACGAGTTCCGGGTTTTTGGAGGTAAAACGCAAAGTGTTGGTATCCTTACCCATCCCGTCTTTCTTTTTTGGTTCTCCTTTGCGTAGTTCTCCCACGGACGGAAATCGTGGGGGCCGGTCAGTCAGTCCCTTAATTGGCATTTTTGACCTCCTCTGCAATGGCAGGAGCGGGGCGCAATAGGCGCAGGATGTTTTCCTTCACCTGATTGCGGGCCAGTTCCCACAAGGCGGCGCTGGCGGTTTCAAAGCGCTGAGCGTTTAGCATTGCTGCTGTTGTCGCTTCTTCCGGTGTCAAGCCGTCGAGGGGTATCGTTTCCACCTCGGCGGACAGAATGACCTCGAAATCGGCGCTGTTGTAGTTTCCGAGATTCTGACGACGACCATATTTCACCGTGATGCTTTTGATGGACATTCCTACGGGAATCATTGTCCTACTCTCCTGGGGATTGGGGTCGGTAAATTCGATATATTCATGATAACACGTTTGTTGTCATGCGTCAAATTTGTCGCCATCAGTTATCATCAAAATGATGGGCGACGTATCTGCGTTTGTCGCTGCCCTGGATTCTCAGCACCAAATTTCCCTGCCGCCACATGCGGCTCTCGATGTAGCCAGGGGCGTCATCGAGCAAGGGGACGGTGTTGTCGGCCAGGTCTTTGTTGGTGGCGAACAAGGTGATGCCGGGGTGGGTGTCGCGCCATCCCACCAGTTCCTCGAATTTCTGGCGCGCCCAGGGCGTCCAATACGCCCTATCCACTTCGTCAATCGCCAACACGCCCACCTGTAGAAGACTATCCCAGAAGCCGTCTTCGGTGACGGCTGTTGCGGATGGATTATAGCCCTTCTTGATGTGGGTGAGGATGTCGGCCATGACCGTGTAGCGGGCTGAGATTCCCCTTTCGATGGCCGCCTGTACGGTGGCGGCCAGTAGGTGGCTTTTGCCGACGCCGTTTGCGCCGTGCAAAGTCAGCCATTGGTGGGCCATAGCCAGGCGGTTTTGCAGAGCGTCGAAGGCCGTCCGGGTGTTTCTGTCGGGTGTGAACGAGCGAAATGTGTAGCTGGCATAGGCGGAAGGAATTCCGCTTCTGTGCCGCAGGCCCAACTTGCGGGCCTCTATGTCCTCGCATTGGTCGCATTTGCGGAGGACATAGGACGAGAATGATTTGGGGTCAGCCCCGCGGGGCAGGAAATAATACCAGCCTGCCCCGCGGCACTGGCAAGTGGATGCGACCAGCGGGGCAATGGGGGCGGGCGGCTGGGGCGGATTGTTGTATTCGCTGACATCAAGAAAAGCAGCGAGGGTATCCATGTTTATTCCTTAACCGCAATGGTAATGACCGGATTAGGGTCAATGGTCGTGAACCTATCGAGAAGGGTGGCGGGCACTTGGGCGGCGGTGACGACCGCCTTCCAGTCCGTAGTTGTCACGGTTTTGGAGTGAAGGGGAATCAGCGTTTCGACCAACTTCGCTGTTTCCCCGCCCGCATTCAGCGTTTCGGCGGCGGCGGCGGCATAGTCTGTGCGGCGGGCCGGTTTGCGATATTTGAGCACAGCGGAGTCGCCGGTATATGAACTACCGCGCTCGCGCCCGATTTCGACCAGCCTGGCTTCTATGAGGTCAAGTTTTGACCTGGTTTCTCGCCAGGTATTGAGTAATTCGTCAAGACCCTGGGGGTCAATGGCGAACATGAGACCGTGGGCGAATAGGTTATATTGCTCTCGGAATGCCTTTTCCGCCTTTTGTCCCGCCCCTGTGATTCCTGCGACCAAATCCTCCCGCGCACCCCGTAGGCGCTCAGATGTCTCGTGCAATTTCTCCATGAAAAGGAACATGGCGGCCTGATTTCTGGCTGCCATTTCGTTCAAGAGTTCGGTTGAAATATCGGTGTTCATTGGCTGACTCCCTGTGTTTTCAGGTATTCGATGGCGGCCAGGCGGTCGAGATGCAGAAAGGCCATACATTCCTCGATGGCCTGGTCGTCTGGGGTTGACGTTTTCCCGTTTGATTTCGGCGCTTTTGTTTGTGCGGCCGCGCCCTGGGTCGCCATGCGTTTGAGAATGCCTTTGGTATATGCCCAGCTTCGGACGGGGCGCTGGGCGCAGGCATTGAGGGCGGCGACGACCATCTCCTCGCCATAATCCTGAATGGCGACCAAAATGTCATCGTTCAGGATGGGGGAAGCAATGAGGCCGATGGCCTTCTCATATGCCTGTCTTACCGTTGCGGGCAATGTCGAGCCGGGGGCATTGGCGAAGGTATCGAGGTTGATGACGATGCCGCTGCCGCTGGTTGGAACACCTGATTCTTTTTTACCTGCATTCAAATCTATACTACTACCGGGAATTTCCCCATCGGGAATTTCCCCATCGGGAAAATCCCGGTGGGGAGCGGCGGGGCGGCGGCGATAGAGGGACTTGTCGGCCTCCACCTTCGCCTGCACATCGTTGTCGGCGGGGTCGAAGAAAATCCACGTCACCCACTGAAACTTCCCATCTTTCTGTTCCCGATAGCGGGCTATGTACCCTACTCGTTCAAGTTCATCCAGCACCCGCAGCACCTTGTCCTCCCCGGCAGGCCCGATGCTGACCAGGTGAGAGGTGCGGATTTCCCAGCCATCGGGTTTCGACAGCAAAAAGGCGAGCAGCCCCTTTGCCTCCCACGAAAGTGCGGACGAGGCGAGCATGGCGACGGGGATAGCCGACCATGCCGCCTCGCGGCGGCGGAGAATGCTCATGGTTCGATAAGCGCTGGTCTGGTGCTGCGCTCGACCTCTTCCCAGCGCAACTGCATGGCGGTGGGAAGGTGGCGAAAATCATCAAGGGCGCAGACATGGGCGGAGATTGTGTGAAGCAGAGGGAGGTCGTCGGCAGTGGCCGACACGTTAGCGACGGGCGGTTTGGTCGCCACGTATTCTGCCACATCGTTTATTGGAACCGACCACGAAGAATTTTTCCCAATTCCCCGCTTGCGGGCGTTTGGGAAAGCGCCCTTCGCCAGCCAGTTCAAAACTGTTTGGCGCGTGGGCTTTCCGCCTACGAACAGGGGAATGATTTCGGTGATGCGTGTGATAGAGATAAACATAAGCCTTCCTCAGTGCTCGGTGTGAGCGTGAGCATGGGTGTGGGTGTGGGTGTGAAGCAATCCATCATGCCGATGGGCTTCGGGTGGGTTGATGGTGATTGGGAGGTCAATGACGGTAGTTACTGCCAGCCCGATTGCCTGCATGAGCATATTGGCACGGGTGGCGGCCTCGGCCTGTCCGCCCTCATCGACAAATACTTCAATTTTCCCGTCTTGGGAAATATAGACTCTGGCTTTCATAGTTCCACCTCCAACATCATGCCAGTGGTGGTTATGGTCTGACTCGTCACTTTTGCGTTCGTCCCGACGATTTGGGCCAGGGCCAGGATGCGCACCAGGTTGGCGGTGTTTTTTGCTGTTTTCTGTGCCGTCAGGAAGGTGCCCTCATAGAGAACCATTTGGCCGTCCGGGGCCAGGAAGAAGGACACGGAATCCGTCTTGACATAACAACCGAATGGGGTTTTGGTCAGGTCGATTCCCGCCTCGGTCATCACCCTGACGACTTCAGGCGTGGCCAGAGACAGTAATTGGCCTATTTCGGCGCTCACCTGCGCCGTTTGATATACCACTGCGTTGCACGGCATAATTGACCTCACACATTCATTGTAGCACGTCTGGCCTGTCATAGCAAATATGGCAAACCGAACGTGAGGGGGGGAACTATAGGCGGCGGCGGGTGTTGTCGGGTGCAAACACGGGCAACACGCTTGGGTTTTCGGTTGCGACGCGGCGGCGACGGGGTGGTTCTGTGCTCACGCCTTCCGGGGCGACATAGGCGGTGGCGACTTGGCCGGGTCTCGAACGCATTTCGATGATGTCCAGGTCGCCTACGACCTGAACGGCGAAATCTGCGACAAGCTGGCGGATTTCGCCTGGCTTATTAGTCGCGAGTGTTGCTTCCATCTGCTTGCACATGCGTTCGATTTCGCGGTCATCCGCGACGTTGAGTTCGCGCATGTTGCTCACCCATGCGCGTAGGCTGGCGGAAGACCGTCCTACCAGGTTGCCGTTCTTGGCGATTGAGGCTTGGGCCGCCTGCATCACCTGGGCGGTCTGTGCGCGCAGAGTGCGGGAAACATCGGTCAGAAAGTCAGTAACCAGGGCGTCTCGTTTCGAGCGTGCATCGGCTGTGATTTCGCGTTGCATCTTGTCAAGTGCATCGCGTTTCGCCTGTTCGCGTTCCGAGATGGTAGCCTCGGCTGAGGAGATTTTTGCCTCGGCCTCAACGCGTTCGGCTTTTGCTTTTGCCGCCGCCGCTGCGTCTTCGGCTAGAATCGAAGGCAGCGGGATATAGTTCAACGTCCAGGACATCCCGAAGGATTCGCTAATTTCTTCGGATGACGGGATGCTGTCAGCGATACGTGCGACATATTGGTCGATGAAGTCGGTTTCATCCGGGATTTCAGCGTCCCGTTTTTGGCTCTTCATCCAGGCGGCGACGCGCCGCCATACTTGCCCCGCCTCGGCCCGGTACGTTTCCAGCATTTGCGGCATCCATTCGCCGCGCGTGTCTGCCATTTCCTCGCCTAGTTCCAGATACTTCTCTCTTCGCCCTTTCAGGTTCTCGATGGTTTTTTCCCACCTTAACACCGGCAAGAACAGTCCCCATGCTGTTT
>JAYRVQ010000533.1:0-5999 GCA_041918465.1 Anaerolineales bacterium | reverse complement strand
GCCCAACCCTGACGCGTGTCGCCGACCATTTTGCCGAATGTGTAACATAGCGCGGCAGGGATCAGAAGAATGGATAACATCTCGATGAAGTTCGACAACGGGGTTGGATTTTCGAACGGATGCGCCGAGTTGACATTGAAGAATCCGCCGCCATTCGTGCCAAGTTGTTTGATGGCGATCTGCGAAGCCGCAGGGCCGACTGCGATCAATTGCTCTGTTACATCAGAGGTGGGTTGAAGAAGGGTTGTCGTCTTGTAATTGCTGAAGGTCTGCATAACACCTTGAGAAACCAATACAACCGCAACCACAAGCGATAATGGCAAAAGGATGTACAACACCGAACGCGTCATGTCCGCCCAGAAGTTGCCGAGGGTCTTCGATGTGTGCCTCGCTATTCCGCGAATGAAGGCAACTAACACCGCCATGCCCGTCGCGGCAGAGACGAAGTTCTGCACTGTCATGCCGAGCATTTGCGTGAGGTAACTCATGGTTGTCTCGCCGCCGTAGCCCTGCCAGTTTGTGTTTGTCGCAAAACTGACCGCGGTGTTCCACGACGAATCGGGGGTAACCGCGCCCAATCCCTGCGGGTTGAGGGGCAAAACGATCTGCAGTCTCTGAAGCACATATACCGCCAGCAGGCCAATCGCGTTGAAGAGCATCACAGCGATGGCGTAGGTCTTCCAGTTCATTTCCTCGTCAGGTTTGACGCCTGAGAGGCGGTAAATGAATCGTTCCACGGGACCCAGCAGGCGGTCCAGAAAGGCGCGCTTGCCCTGGTAGACTTTCGCCATATACGAGCCAAGCGGTTTTGCTAATGCCAGCAAAATCACCAGATAAAAGATGATCTGAATCCAGCTATAAATGTTCATCCGAACCACTCCGGTTTGAGCAACGCCAAAACAAGGTAGACAAGGAGGATCAGCGTGATGACGCCTGTAATGAGATACAACATGTTCATGGCTTATCCTCCATTAGCCGTTCGCAAACTTTGATCAGCCCGAGGGTGAGGGCAAAAAACAGGAGCGTCAGCCCAAGAAAAAGCAAATCAGCCATTGAATTTTCCTTTCAATGGCTGATGGTAACTTTTCAGGTATTAATTTGGCGTCAATGATGGGAAGCGGAACGTCAAGAAATGGTCAAGATTTTTTGTAGTGCGCGGGCATGGATACCCTCGATTTTATTTCTCCTTGCGTCCCTTCAACACCAACCGAATCGGCGTCCCTAAAAATCCGTACTCTTCCCGAATCCGATTCTCCAAAAATCTGCGATACGAGAAGTGCGCCAGCCTCGGGTCGTTAACGTAGATCATGAACGTCGGCGGGTCGGAGCGCACCTGCGTGCCGTAATACATTTTTAGCGAGCGCCCCGCGTGTGACGGCGCGGGATGCTCATCCTGCGCCTTCTGCAAAATCTGGTTGACCTGTGAAGTCGTCAGGCGCGCCAGCCGTTCCTCCTGCACGCGTAACGCCAGCGGAAGTACCTGTTCTACGCGCTGTCCGTTCTTGGCAGAGATAAACAAGAGTGGCACATACGCCATGAAATTTAAATCCTGGCGGATCTTGTCGGTGAAGGTGTTCATGGTATACGTATCTTTTTCAACCGCGTCCCATTTATTCACCAGCACCACCACACTCTTGGATGCTTCCAGTACGAAGCCCGCGATGTGCGCGTCCTGTGAGCTGATGCCTTCGACCGCGTCGATGACCAGCAACACGACGTCCGCCCGCTCGATGGACTTGAACGCCCGCAACACGGAATATTGTTCCACGCCCTGCTCGATCTTTCCCCGCCGACGGATGCCCGCAGTGTCGATCAGCGTGACAGCCACCCCGTTGAAATCCAGATGCGTATCAATCGAGTCGCGCGTCGTCCCCGCGATGGGACTGACGATGGCGCGCTCCTCGCCTGCCAGTTTATTCAACAGCGACGACTTGCCCGCGTTCGGCTTCCCGACAATGGCGATCTTGACCGAATCGTCCTCCTCGTTCACGGGCTGTTCGGGGAAGGACATCACCAGCGCGTCGAGCAGGTCGCCGGTGTCCGTCCCATGCACCGCTGAGATCGGATACGGTTCGCCCAGCCCCAGTTCGTAGAATTGGGAGGCCGCGTCGCGTCGCTCCCTGCTGTCGCATTTGTTGACCACCACGAAGATCGGCGGCTGGAATGTATCGCCGACTTTTTTTTGCGTGCGGCGTAATATCTCCGCCACCTCGCGGTCGGGTTCGGTGACGCCTGTTTCGCCGTCAACGATGAACAGGATGGTGTCCGCGTCGCGCGCGGCCATCATGGCCTGCTCGCGGATCTCTTTGATGAAATCCACCGAGCCGATGGAGAGCGGTGTCTTGCCGCCGTGCGCGGGATCAATCCCGCCCGTGTCCACCACGTGGAAGGCGCGACCGTTCCATTCGGCTTCGCTGACGAGACGATCACGCGTCGTTCCGGGCGTATCGTCCACAATCGCGAGACGCTCGCCGATGAGACGATTGAACAACGTGCTTTTTCCGACATTCGGTCGGCCAACTAGTGCTACAACAGGTTTCATACGATTTACGATTTTCCGATTGACTGATCACTGGTTACTGATCACTGATTACTGCATCACGGCGTCGGCGTCGCGGCTGGGCTGATCGTCACTTCCACTGTGTTGGGAAGCACCGTTTCCACCACAATATCCGCCACCAGAATTTCCACTTTGGGCGTGAGTTGGTAAACACCCGCGCCGAGGTTGGTCACATCCACGATCACGCGGATGTCCTGGAGCAGGAGTGAATCAAGCAGGGGCGCGGGGCCGGAGAGGATCACATCCACTTCGGCGGGAGATATTTGTGCGCTCATTCCCTCTGTGAGACCAACCACCTCGATCTTGATACTCGAAAGCGTCAGGTTGCTTTGAATGGGCGAGATGCCCACATCCACTTGCACGCTTTGCTCGCCCACCACCGAAACGCCATCTGGCAGTTCCAATGCGAGCCTGGTTGAAATATCCTCACTGGCGCCGCGCAATTCGAGCGGCTGGGTTTCCACAATGCCGGGCAACGCGTTCACCAGCAAGGGGTCGGTGGAGTATACCGTAACAATCGGCGGAAAAACCGAAAGGTCGGTGAGCAGATAGCCGTTGGCCACCTGTCCCTGTACGAGAACCTTCACTGCCACATCCCGATAGCCGCCCTGTTGGGCAACTGGAATGGTCACCAATACTGTGGATGGGTTGACGCTCAAGCCTTTCAGAATCTGGTTGTTGGCGCTGTAAATTTGCACATCCAATTCCTGATTAATGCTCTCGCGTGTCCCAGTCAGGTTTACGATCACCCGCGCCCGTTCCACCTGCTCGACCAGTGACTCGGCTCCCGACACCAGCACCTCCAATGGTTCAAGGGCGGGATTCCCAGCCTGATAACCAGTGGCTGGCTGACCGTTCAACGTCAACCCGACGTGGAAGACGCGGCTGGCAAGCGGTTCAAGCGTGATCGTGAAATTGGTCGGCGAGACCGAGACGACGCGCGCCGGGTTTTCGCTCACCTGCACCTGTACGCGGATGGGGTGTTCGCCCGCGCTCATTCCCGACAGGTCCACCACCGCACGGATGGGTTTTTCCTGTCCCTCCAATCGGTCCCAGACCGAGAGCGGCGCACGCAAGGTGACCTCAACTTCTTTTGGAATATCGCCAAGAATAACCAGCCCCGGGTCCTGGCCGACGATTTCGATTTCCACGGGTCTGCCGAAGACTCGTTGTTCATCCGGGTCGGCGGCGGTAACAGCCGCGATCCAAACAGCCACGGAAAGGAGCATGGCCCAAAGCATGGTGCGCCAGTTTTTGCGGAGCCAGTTGATCATCGTTGCTCGTCCTTGTGACCGAAAAATCTGGCGACAATCCGCTCGAAGAATCCGCGTTGGGATGGATGTAGTGGACGGTAAAAAGCCAGCAGGATGTTTTCCAATCGTTCAGGGTCAATGCGGCGGATCATACGTCCGCTATGGGCGATGGAGATGGAACCTGTCTCCTCGGAGACGACCACCGCGACCGCGTCACTGGCTTCCGAGATTCCCAGCGCAGCGCGGTGGCGAAGTCCCATTTGCCGCTCCGGGGAGCGGTTCAGGATTCCGCTCGAGGAGAGGGGCATCACGCAGGCGGCCGCGACCAGCCTCCCGTCCGCGATGACCGCCGCTCCGTCGTGCAGTGGCGTGTTCGGGTAGAAGATCTGCAACAACAATTCGGGTGTGACGCGGGACTCCATCCGCACCCCGGCTTCCACATAGGATTCGAGGTTCTCGACGCGTTGGAGCACGATCAGCGCGCCGTGTTGTCGCGCAGAGAGTCGCGCGGCGGCGCTGACAATTGCATGGATGGTATGTTCAGTCTCAGCGATGTTGGTTTTGTTGCCTTCAGCCATGAATGTTCCTGCCCGTCCGATCCGCTCGAGTGCGCGGCGGATTTCGGGTGCAAAAATGACGGGGATGGAAAGCAGGAGGGCGGGCAGGGCGTTGCTGATGAGCCAGGAAAACGCGGGCAGGGCCACCAGGCTTGTGAGTAGCGCCAGCAAAACGAACAGAAAGATCATGCCACGCAGGAGCGACATGGCCTGTGTATCGCGCAGACTGTAAAGCAAGCCAAAGAAGATCGCGGCCACCAGCAAAATGTCGAGGACACTCAGCCAGTTCAGGCGTTCAAATACGAAGAGGAGGTTGCTGATAAAGTCGGTCACGATTGGAGATTAGGAATTGGGAATTACAAATTAGGGAACCCCCGGAGCGCCATCCTGTCCTAATTCCTAATTTGTAATTCCAGTTTAGATTGGTCGCAGAACCCGGTCCTGCCGCATCTGCTTGAAGTACAGAGCCGTGCCAGATGGCATGGATTCAACAGCCGCGTCCTGCCAGGCTTGCACGCCCAGGGTTTGCGGCGTGCGTTTTTCGTAGCCCAGTTTTTTCCAGATGGCATCGTTCCCTGCCAGTTCAGGCGGCGGGAAAATAAGCGAGGCCTCAGATTGTAATTCGTGCGAGGCGCGTTCCACTTCATGGATGAGCGCCTCGATCATCACCGCGGGCTCCACGTCTGAATCCAGGAAAAGGTCGGTGGTGCGCGCCACCAGGTTTTCCACCTGCCAGCCGGCCAGTCCGACCAGCCGCCCGCCGGAATGGAGCAGGAGATAGGCCTTGTCGCCAAAGGCTTCCATCACATCCTCGGAGTTCATCTTGCGCGTGCCTTTGCTCAGCCTGGTGATCAACTCGGCAATAGACTTCGAGTCGCGTGGGCGGCCGCGTTGGATGACCAATTCACCAGCCTGCTCCTTGTGGACGATGGGCGCGGTGTCTGCCACCGGCGAGACGTGTTTCCAGGCCTCTGTCACCTGCTTCCAGAGATCATCGTAAGAAGTTGTGTTGCGGATGACAACGCTGGCAGATGCCACCTTCTCGCTCTGCGGCGACTGGCTGTGGATGCGTTCCAGCGCCTGGTCGCGCGTCATGCCGCGTTTGCGGATCAACCGTTCGACCTGCACATCTTCCGGCGCATACGTCACCCAGATGGCGTTGCAGGATGTTTTTAATTCGCTTTCCAGCAGTTTGATCGCTTCGATCACCACCACCTTCTGGGTGGCGCGGCGGATGAAAATATCCGCCGCCTGCCCGACGAGTGGGTGGACGATGTCCTCCAGCTGGCCGAGCGCTTGCGGATCACGGAAGACCAGTCCCGCCAGTTTGGCGCGGTCGATCTCGCCATCCCTGCCCAAAATCCATTTACCAAACAGGTTCACCACCGGCTGGTAGCCGGGCGCGCCTTTGGCAATGGCACGATGGGCCAGCGAGTCGGCATCTATGGTATACGCGCCAAGATGTTCCAACATCCGTCGGACAACGCTTTTGCCGGTGGCAATATTACCAGTCAAACCGATGATGTACTTCCCGGGCCATTTGCTCACAAGGACTCCTCAATGGATACTATACCTCTATTTTACTTGAAAATGTACGAACATTTGCCGCGTAAAAGTTGCTTCTTCCGG